>CAMBSR010000005.1 GCA_945870475.1 Phycisphaera mikurensis NBRC 102666 | reverse complement strand
CCCGAGCCGTGGACTCCGGCGATTGCCGTGTGTTCGGCGCTGGCAGTCGGCACGGCGGCGGCATGGAACGGGCTGCGGGGGCCGCGCCCGCTGGCTGCGCCCGGCGCGCGTGCCGTCGGGCGCGCACCCGGCCGCGCTGCGGCGGAATCATTGGCCGCGTCCATGGTGGCGCTGGTGCTGGCGGCGCTGATCGGCTGGGGCTTCGGCGCCGCGTGCCGCCTGGGTGGACTCACGATGGCGAACGCCGGGGCTCGACTGCACCTGCTGGACGGCGTGCTGCAGCTCGGTGCCGTGGTGGCGGCCTGCGGCGCGGGCGCGTGGCTGGCGCGGCGTGGCGTCGATCCGTGGAGCGCGCTCCTGGGTGCGTGGGTGCCGTGGATGGCGGCTGCGTGCGCGGCGGCGTTCACCGTACCCGCGGCGTCGTTCCTCTTCGTGGTGCCCGTGGCGGTGGTGGGGGCTGCGGCAGTGGTGGTGAGCCTGGCGAGCCGCGCCAACGGGTCAGGGGCGGACACGCGCCTGGTGGCGTTCGCGGGACTGGCCGCCGCAGCCGTGGCGTGGATCCCGCTGGAACCCGCCTTCGTGGATGCCCTCGGGTTCCAGTTCGGCTGGCTGAACGGGGTCCGGATGGGCCTGCTGGCGGTGACGTTCGTGCCGTTGGTGGCCGGACTGGGGCCGCGATGGAATAACACTCCCTGAGCAAACCCTTCGCGGGGTCTTTGCGCGCGTCCTGCCACCGCCAATTAGCGTTCGAGGTACGGAGGATGCCGCATGGACAGCGCGTTACGTCACCGTCGTTCACAGGAAAGAACCGTCAAGCTTCCCTCGTCTGTCGAGGCCCTTTCCGCGTCGGCGCTCGGCCGCACGGTCATGCCGTCGCTGCGGCGGGCGCTGGGGCTTGAGTTCCTGGATCGCACCGCGGACCGCGCGTTGCGGATGTTCGCGCCGGATGCCGGGCCGGGCGAGCGCTTCGCGCGCGCCATGGACGTGACGCTCGACGTTGCCGATGCCGACTTTGCCCGCATTCCGAAGTCCGGACCGCTGGTGGCGACCTCGAACCATCCCTTCGGATTCCTCGATGCCGCGTGCGTGTGCTGGCTGCTCGACCGCGCCCGTCCGGACGTGCGGATCCTGGCAAACCGGATGCTCGAGACCTCCACCCTCGCGCAGGGCAAGTGCTTCTTCGTGGACATCTTCGGCGGTAACCGGGCCGCCAATGCGCGCGCGCTTCGCGACTCGATCGAGTGGGTTCGGGGCGGGGGATGCCTGGCGATCTTCCCTGCGGGGCAGGTGGCGGCGTCACCTCGGCCAGGAGCGCCTGCGGAGGAGTCCGAGTGGAGCCCGTTGGTTGGTCGGTTGGTTGAGAAGTCGCGCGCCACGGTGCTGCCGCTCTGGGTGCATGGCGAGAACAGCGGCGTGTTCAACCGCGCAGGCACCATCCACCCGTTCCTCCGCACCGCGCTCCTGCCTCACGAACTGCGGCGCCGCGCCGGCAGCGCGGTGCGCATCTCCGTGGGAATCCCGGCAGCGCCGCAGACATGGGCGGCCCACGCGGAATCCGGCAAGCTCGTGGAGTTCATGCGCGCCCGTGCGGAACTCGCCGGGGCGGAATCGCAGCCCGCAGTCACCCAGCCCGCGCAGGCGCCAGCACCGCGGCACGAAGAACCGATCGCCGCCGGCTCCGATTCCTGGCGCGGCGAGCTGTTCGCGGCGGCGAGCGCGCAGGAGCTCTGCGCGCACGGCCCGTTCCGCGTGATGGCGGTGCGTGGCGCCGAGATCCCGGCAACGCTCCGCGAGATCGGGCGCCTCCGCGAGATCACCTTCCGCGCCGTCGGCGAGGGGTCGGGAAACGCCATCGACATCGATCGCTTCGACAACCACTACTGGCAGCTGGTGATGATGGACACGCAGGCCGGCACCATCATCGGCGGCTATCGCCTTGGAGTGACTTCCGAGATCCTGCCCGTGCACGGTGTTGACGGCATGTACACGCACACGCTGTTCGACTATTCCGAGCAACTCCTGCGCGCGATGGGCCCGGCGGTCGAGATGGGTCGCTCCTACGTGGTGCCCGATCGCCAGCGCGAGGCGATTCCACTCCACCTCCTGTGGCGCGGCATCGGCGAGTTCGCCGTGCGGAACCCGGACCTCGGCCACCTGTTCGGCCCGGTCTCCATTCCCGCGGACTTCTCCACGGTGAGCAAGGAACTGATGACCACGTTCCTGGCGGAGAACCGCCTGGATGCCACGCTTGCTCGCCTGGTGACGCCCCGGACCCCACCCGTGCGGGGCACGGCGGGACCGCGCCCCGAGGTGCTCCGTTCGGTGGCTCGCAGCATCGAGGAGGTGGATGAACTGGTGGCCGCGCTCGAGGGTGGCCGGGGCGTTCCGCCGCTCCTGCGCCATTACCTGCGCCTGGATGCGCGGGTGCTGGCCTTCAACGTGGATCGTTCCTTCGGCGACTGCCTGGACGCCCTCATCACCGTGCACCTGCCGAGCGTGAGCCCGCGGATCCTGTCCAAGTACCTGGCCAAGGGGATGGACGGCTACCTGGCGCACCACGGGGTGGTGCAGCGCGCGGCTGGGTGAGCACCCCGGTGCCTGCATCCTGACGCATCCACGGCAACGTCTGCATCATGACCCGCCAATGCAAACGGCCCCAGCATTGTGCTGGGGCCGTTTTGAACGCGACCGGCTGGGCTCGAACCAGCAACCTTCGGTTTCGTAGACCGATGCTCTATCCAGTTGAGCTACGGTCGCGTGTCCTGCTGCGGTTGCCCGCAGTGGGAGGGGAGATTGTAGCGATTCCTTCCGGACTGCGGAAGTGCTGCGGCGGGTGGCCGCGGGCTCATTTCTCGGCCGTGACGGCCGCGGCGGGGGGCTGGAGCTCGCTGGAGGCGGCTGCGGCGGACTCGTTCTTCAGCTGGTTGGCGACGAGCGGGAGGGCGATGCAGCCCACGGCAAACAGCATCGCGCTGAGCCGCGGCCAGAGGTACGGCACCGGCGACACGCCCTGCGTGCGCGGGGTGGGCTCCTGCACGAACGGCATGGCCACCAGGCGCAGGTAGTAGAACGCGGCCACGCCGCTGTTGAGCGCCATGATGACGAGCAGCGCACGCTGGTGGCTCTCGGCGCTGGCCACCAGGAGATCAAGCTTGCCCCAGAAGCCCAGGAGCGGCGGGATGCCGGTCAGGCTGAGGGCGCCGATCGCCAGTGCCACGGCCACCATCGGCGCACGCACGCGCAGGCCGGCGAGGTCGTCGAGCGAGTCCACCTCGTTGCCGTTGCGTTCGATGGCGGCGAGCGCACCGAAGGTGGCGAGGTTGGCCACGCCGTAGGTCAGGAGGTAGAGGAGGGTGGCATCGAGCCCGACCTTCGGGCCCGCCAGGACGCCCACCAGCATGTAGCCGGAGTTGGCGATCGAGCTGTAGGCCAGCATGCGCTTGGCGGAGCGCTGGAGCAGCGCGCCGATGTTGCCGAGCGTCATGGTGAGGACGGCGATCATCCAGAGCACCGCGGCGATGACCGACGGGATGCTGCTGTCGCCGTTGGCGCTCCAGCCGACCGTGCCGAGGAGGATGATCAGGGTCACGAAGCCCTGGACCTTCGGCACGAAGCTGATGAACGAGGCCACGGGGCTCGAGGCGCCCTCGTAGACATCCGGCGCATAGAAGTGCATGGGCACCGCAGCCAGCTTGAAGCAGATGCCGATGATGGCCAGGAGCACGCCCACGATGGCGACGCTGCCGATGCCGCCCGTCTGGGCCTGCATCTGGAATGCGTCGCGCATGGCGGAGAGTTCGAGGGTTCCGGTGGCGCCGTAGAGCAGCGCGAAGCCGAAGAGCATGGTGGCCGTGCTCATGGCGCCCAGGAAGAAGTACTTGATGGCCGCTTCCATGCTGCGGTCCGCGCCGCGGCCGATGGCCACCAGGATGTAGGTGGGCAGCGAGCAGAGCTCGAAGGCAAGGAAGAGCCACACCAGGTCGGTGGCGTGCGCAATGAGCATGCCGCCGCAGAGGGAGAGCAGGAGGAACGCGTAGAACTCGCCCTGGATCACGCGGACCGGGTCGAACGCGCCGGTGCCGTTGGCGATCTGGCGCTCCACCGCGCGGTCGACGCTGCCGACGGAGGCGAGCACGTGGCCGACGCCGACGACGCAGAGCAGGGCGATGATGTACTTCCCGAGCATGGGCATCGGGAGCTGCGCGGCGATGGCGGCTTCCGGCGTCCAGGTGCGGAGCATCGACATGAAGGTGGCAACGAGCGCGGCCACGGCGATCCATGGCACGGCGGCCCGCACGGCGCGCGCCTTGGAGATGCCCATCACTGCGCACAGGACGGCGCCCGCGAAGAGCAGGACCTCCGGCATGATCAGCGCGAACTTGGGGCCCAGGTTCGGCGCGGACGCAAGCATGGCGGGGGCCATGGAAGTGGAGGCCATGGACGTTGAGGCCATGGAAGTCAGGACCAATTCGGCGTGGAGCATGGGGTTCACTCGGAGGCTCCCGTGCTGGGAGCGGTGGCCAGGGCGGTGGTGATGGCCGGAGCAGGAGCCGCATCGGCTGCCTTCGCAGGCTTGGCCGCGGCGTCACGCTCGATGAGCTTGACGTACGGAGCCACGATGCCGGCGGCGGCGGGCTCGATGGCCTTCAGGATGGGCGTCGGCCAGAGACCGATCACGATGCAGCCAACGGCGAGCGGTGCCATGGCAATGAACTCGCGGGCGTTCAGGTCGCGGATGGCATGGGCGCCGTGATTCCCGTGGTGGCCATGGTCGCCGTGGCTTCCGTGCCCCGGCTCGCGCAGCGGCCCGAACACGAACTTCTGCAGCATGCGCAGCACGTAGAGCGCACCCAGGATCAGCGCAAGCGCGGCCAGGAACGCATAGGCCGGCCCGAGGATGCCCGGGTAGCCGGTCTTCACGGCCGCGTCCGAGGTGTAGATCCCCATCAGGCAGAGGAACTCGCTGACGAAGCCGTTGAGGCCGGGCAGGGCGAGCGACGCCATGGCGAAGAACACCATGAAGACGCTCCACACCGGCATCCGCTGCATGAGGCCGCCCACCACTTCCATGTCCTTGGTGTGGTAGCGCTCGTACATGATGCCGATGCACATGAACATGCCGGCCGTCGAGAGGCCGTGGTTCACCATGTAGAGGATGCTGCCTTCCATGCCCACCACGTTGAAGGCGAACATGGCCAGCACGGCCAGGCCCATGTGGGCCACCGAGCTGTAGGCCACCAGGCGCTTGACGTCGTTCTGCACCCAGCAGACCAGGCTCATGCCGAGGATGCCGACGAGCGCCAGGATGCTGAAGGTCTGCGCCAGTGCCAGTCCGCCCTCGGGGGCCATCGGGAAGGCAAAGCGCAGCGCGCCGAACTGGCCGATCTTGATGACGATGCCGGCCAGCACCACGGAGCCCGCGGTGGGCGCCTCGCCGTGGGCGAGGGGAAGCCAGGAATGCACCGGGACGAACGGCACCTTGACCGCGAAGCCACCCATGATGGCCAGGAACACCCACCACTGCGTGGAGGCGGGGAGCGACTGCCCGTACTGGATGAGCGTGGAGATGCTGAAGTCCATCGCCGTGCCGTTGTCGGTCGCGTTGCCGGCCGCCAGGTAGATGAAGCCCACCAGGGAGATCACCGAGCCGACGAAGCTGTACACCCAGAGCTTGACCGACGCGATGCGGCGCTCATGCCCGCCCCAGACGGCCACGATCAGGAAGAGCGGCACCAGGGTGAATTCGTAGCCGATGTAGAACAGGATGACGTCGCGCGCCAGGAAGGCCAGCATGACGGCCGATTCCATGAACAGGAACTGCGCGTAGAAGCCGCGCTGGCGCTGCGTGATGGCGGAGAAGCTCACCAGCATGCTCAGCGGGATCAGGAGCGCCGTGAGCAGGATGAGGAGCATGCCGATGGCGTCGGTTCCCAGGCGGAACTGGATGCCGAAGGCGGTGAACAGCTTCCAGCCTTCCTCGTTGGGCCAGAAGTCGGCCTTGCCCCAGGCGGGGAACTCGAAGGCCATCATGACCGCGGCCGCCAGCACCACGAGTCCGGCGACGAAGCCCACCGACTTGGCTGCGCGGTCCGTGCTGCCGAGGCAGAGGATGGCGCCGACGAGCGGCAGGACGATGAGGAGGACGGCGAGCGTCACGATGCACCTCCCGAGAGCCAGATCCAGACGACCCAGGCCACGATGAGCCCGATGCCGCCTGCCATGGTGAGCGCGTAGCCCTGCACCGTGCCGGTGTAGAGCGGCTGGAACACCCGGGCAACGAAGCCCGGGAAGCGGCCGATGGCGGCGAATGCCACGCCATCGAGTACGAAGCGGTCAGTGAAGGCCAGGAGCTGCGCGCCAAGCCACATCGGGACGCCGATGATGGCGGCGTAGATCTGGTCGACGTACCAGCCATGCTCGCTGCCGAGCGCCAGCCACTTGAGGCCGGGCGTGTTCAGCATGCTGGCGCGGAGGCGGTCACCGAGCGCGCGGTTGCCCGCGTGCAGGATCCAGGCGAGCGCGAAGCCGGCAACCACCACGCCGGTGGCGATCATGAAGAGCGTGCTGTGTGCATCGCGCCCCAGGATCTGGCCGTGCTCGGGTCCCGCGGTGGCGCGCATCCACGCGCTCGAGTTCTGCACGAAGCGCTGGATCCAGTTGAAGCCCTGGGAGTGCTCGAGGTAGCTGGGGAGGCCCGCAAGGACCGACCCGATGGCGAGGACCGTGAGCACGAACGAGATGCGGATGCCGGGGGCGTGCGGGTGGAAGCCGTGGGCATCGTTGCCATGCGCGGCGTGCGATGCCGCACTGCCATGCCCGTGGTCATCATGGCCGTGGGCATCGTCATGGCCGTGGCCATGCTGGTCCGGTCCAGGCTCGATCTTCACCGGGCCGAGCGCGAGGCGGAACCAGACGCGGAACGCGTAGTAGGCGGTGATGCCGGCGGTCAGGATGCCGATCCAGCCCATCCAGCGGACCTGCTGGACGTCGCTCGTGAGCGCCTGATAGAGGATGATGTCCTTGCTCTCCGCGGCCGCGCTGAAGGGCGCGGTGGCGAGCCACAGGCAGCCGAGCAGCATGCAGATCATGGTGAGCCGGAAGCCGGGGACCTTGAGGAGGCCGCCGAGCTTGCGGAAGTCCACCTGGCCGGCCATGCCGTGCATCACGGCGCCGGCGGTCAGGAAGAGCAGGGCCTTGAACCACGCGTGGGTGAACACGTAGTAGACGCCGCCGAAGGCGGTGCCCACGCCGAGGCCCATCACCATGTAGCCCAGCGAGCTGATGGTGGAGTAGGCGAAGACGCGCTTGTAGTCGAACTGCCCGCAGGCGATGGTGGCGCCGATGAACGCGGTGAAGCAGCCGATCCAGCCGACGGTGAGGAGCGCGGGCTCGGCCCATTCGCTGCCGATGGCCTGCACCGTGTAGAAGGGCGCCATGCGGGCCAGCAGGTAGATGCCGGCCGTGACCATGGTGGCCGCGTGGATGAGCGCGCTGACGGGCGTCGGGCCCCACATGGCGTCCGGGAGCCAGGTGAAGAGCGGGCCCTGCGCGCTCTTGCCGCAGACGGCGAGGAGCAGGAGGAACGGGATGGCCGCCTTCGACCAGCTGCCCTGCACGGCCTCGGAGCCGCTGCCGGCGATGGCCTGGAAGAGGCCGTCGTACTGCACGGTGCCGTAGTTGGTCCAGATGAGGAAGATGGCGAGGGCCAGGCCCAGGTCGCCGATCCGGTTCATCACGAACGCCTTCTTGTTGGCGGCCACGGCGCCCGGCTGCGTGGCGTAGTAGCCGATCAGCATGTACGAGCAGAGGCCCACGCCTTCCCACCCGAGGTACAGGCCGACCAGGTTGTCGCTCATCACCAGGATGAGCATGCTGGTGACGAAGAGGCTCACCGCGAAGAAGAAGCGCGCGTAGCCCGCCTTGAGGTCGGACTCCATGTACTCGCTGGCGTACAGCGCGATCAGCGTGGCCAGCACGGTGACGAACATCATCCACAGGAGGCTGATGCCGTCGATGTAGAAGCCGAGGTTGGCGGTGAACGACTGGAACTTGCCGGTGCCCCAGCTGACCGAGAGCCAGTCCATGAACGGCACCGAGAGCGGCGCATGCGTGGAGAAGAGCGTGGGGCTCCACTGGAAGTAGAGCGCGATGGCAAGCGCGGCCGAGAGCGCGAAGGAGAGCACCGTGAAGAGGGCGGGCAGGCGGCCCTTCACCTTCATCATGGCGAACGCGCCGCAGAGGACCACGGACACGAGCGGTGCCAGGAGCATCCACTTGAGCCATGCGAAGTCCGCGCCGGCGGTGGCCTGGACGAAGTGGAGGGCGCCGACGTCGGCGTAGCCCGCCACGGCGTGACCCGCCGCGTGGGCCGCGTCGTGCCCTTCGGCGGCGGCGTGCGCGCCGTCACCGAGGACGAGCGCGAGTGTCGAGAGGAGTGCTGGTTCCATGAGGGCCATCTGCTTTGTGAGCCATCCGTGGGGACGGCGTGTCGATCGGATCTGTGCGTGTGAGTGCGGTGCGGGGCCGGGGAAGGACTATTCCTTCAGGTCTGCCCACGCCTCGCTGCTGAGCGTTTCCTTGCGGCGGTACAGGAGCACCACCAGGCCGAGGGCCAGGGCGGCTTCCGCGGCGGCGACGGTGAGGATGAAGATCACCATCAGCTGTCCGGAGAGGTCCATCCACATGCGGCCGAATGCCACGAAGGCGAGCGCGGCTGCCTGGAACATGAGTTCCGTGGAGAGGAACATCAGGATCATGTTGCGGCGCGTGAGGAAGCCCACCATGCCGATCGCGAAGAGGATGATGGCCAGTGCCAGGGTGACCTGGATGTTGGCGGGCATCGCCGGCGTCATGGGGGCCGCGGGTGCGGCGGCGAGCAGTGCGTTCATGGTGTTCACGCTGCACCTCCGCGGCTGAGCGAGGCGTCGTCGTCGATGCGGCTGAGGCCCGCAGCGGCGCGGCGCTCGTCCTCGGCCATGGTCATCTGGCGACGCGCCAGCACCACGGCGCCGAAGAGCGCCATCAGGAGGATCACGCCGGCAAGCTCGAGGCTCACCGGGAACTGCGCCACCAGCGCGTGGCCGAGGGCAGTCGAGTTGGCGGGTGCTGCGTTGCCGTCGAGGGTGATCGGGTGGCGATCACCGTTGGACGAGATCAGCGTGAGCGACGCGGTGGTGCCGGAGGGATCGACGGCGATCAGGTGGCCGTCGGAACCGCGTTCCACGCGGGAAATGTCGGTGATTCCCTTCGACTGCGCAATGGCCCCCGCTTCGCGGAGGAGGAGCTCCGGCATGTCGTCCATGCGCTCCCACGCGCGGATGTTGGCGCGCGCGGTGGTGGCGGGGGACGCAAGCCAGGGCACCGAGGCCTCGCGGCGGAAGAGCGCGTCGCCGGTGGCGGCGAGCAGCACGAAGGCCAGCACCAGGGCGGCGATCGGCTCGCGCGGCGTGCGGTCGTACCACGCGGCGTCCTCGCCACGGTTGGCACGGTCGCCGGACTGCTGCGCGAGCATCAGCACGAAGAGGTAGGTGATGAGGATCGCGCCCGCGTAGACGATGAGGAGCGCAAAGGCCATGAATTCAGCCTGCAGGAGCAGGAAATTCACGGCGACGGCCAGGATTACCAGGACGAAGTAGAGCGCCGCGTAGACCGGCTTCGGATGGGTGACCATCCGTGCGGCGCCGGACACGGCGACGAGCGCAAGGAGCACGTGCACCCAGAAGGCGGGATCGACGGAGGCGTTGTCCGGAACGGGGGCGTTGCGGGCCACCGCACTGAGGATGAGCCCGACGGCGGCCAGGCCGCAGACCGTCAGGGCAGCTCGGAACGGCGCGGGGCGCGGCTCCATCATCAGGTACAGCACCACGGCACCCAGTGCGGCGGCGGCGTAGAAGAGGTTCGCGTTCATGGATATGGCAGTGGGGTCCGGGCGAGGCGCCCGGGGCCGGGCGAGGAGGTCGGATAATAGGAGGGGACATGGCCCTTGGCAACCGCCCGGGAGGGTGCCGGTGGTGGTTTACGGGGGCGGATTCCGAGCCGGTCGGTGGGTGGTCCGGACGGGTGCTCCTGGGCAGCCTCATTCCCGCCATCCGGCTAGCCTCGCGGCATGTCCGATCGCCTGCGGCGAACCCTGCCGAACGCCATCACCGTGGTCCGTCTCCTGATGGCCGGGGCGTTCTTCGCGATCATTGCGCTGAAGTTGAGCCCGAATTCCGCGGACGGCCGGCAGTGGTGGGGGAACGCCGCGTTCATCTTGTTCATCGCGGCGGCGCTGAGCGACATCCTGGACGGGTACCTGGCACGCAAGTGGGGGGTGGTCACCGATTTCGGTCGGGTGATGGACCCGTTCGTCGACAAGGTGCTGGTGCTCGGCGCGTTCGTGTACCTGGCCAGCCCCAAGTTCGCGGAGCCGGAATGGAGCCGCGCGTTCGGCCTGGAGCCGCAGGCCGGCGAGATCAATTGCGCCACGGGCGTCGCAAGCTGGATGGTGGTGGTGGTGCTGGCCCGTGAGCTCCTGGTCACCAGCCTGCGCGGGGTGCTGGAGGCGCGCGGCGTGGCGTTCGCCGCCGATTGGAGCGGCAAGCTCAAGATGTTCGCGCAGAGCGCGGCCATTCCCACGGCGCTCTTCATTGCGGTGAACCCCGGCTGCCTTGCCAGCCCGAACTACCGGCTGGCGCAGATGCTCTCGGTGTGGGGAATGACGCTGATCACGCTCTGGAGCGCGGTGCCGTACACGATCCGCGGAGCGGCGCTGCTTCGGTCCATTTCAAAGGGCGCGCGCTGACCGGGCCGATGCAACGGGCATGGAAGCACCCGCTGCTGCACGAAAGCTTGGCGAAGGGAAGATGGATCCGGCACTCGCGCGCGAGCGCCTGGCAGGCATGCCGTGGTTTCCTCGATTCTCGCTGACGGTGGGCGGCCTGGGCTTCCAGCGATTTGCCTCCGGCACCTGGGGTTCGCTGCCGCCGTGCGTGGCCGTGCTGGTGCTGGTGGCGGTGCTGCCGGCCGGCTGGGCCTGGGTGATCGATGCAGTGCTTGCCGCCATGCTCCTCTGGGCGATCGTCGGCTGCGAGCTCTGGGGTGCGAAGGCCGAGGAGATGCTCGGACTCAAGGACCCGTCGTGCGTGGTGCTCGACGAGATCGCGGGGATGTCGATCACGCTGCTCCTCCTCCACTGGCCGCTTCGCTCCGCGAGCGAGGGCTGGGGCTGGGCCGTCACCGCGGTGCTCGGCGTGGCGTGGGCGTTCGTCCTGTTCCGTGCCTTCGACGTGCTGAAGCCGCCGCCGTGCCGTTCGTTGCAGGGCATCACCGGTGGGCGCGGGATCCTGCTCGACGACGTGTTCGCCGGGATCTACGCGAGCGTGCTGGTGCACCTCGTTGGGCCGTTGGCCGGCTGACGGGCCGGCACGGAACATGGTTGTCACGCAGCGTCCGGGATCACGGCGCCTTCGGCGATGCCGCAGGCGCGGTGGGAGCCGTTGCGGGCGCGTCGTTCGAAGCCGGCGCGGCCGGCTTCTTCGAAACCTCCGCACGCGGCGTGAACGGCTGGTGCGACATGTCGATGGCGGCCAGCGCCACGAGCTGTGCGACTTCCGCCGCCAGCCCCGCATCGATCTTCGAGACCTCGTCGGACACCTGGTGGTAGTCCTCGTGGTCTTCCACCGAGAAGAGGACGGCCGGCACCTTGCGAGCCAGGAACGGCCCCTGGTCGCTGCGGTCGAGCCAGTCGGGATGTTCGTCGAGGCGGAGCTTCAGGCCGATGGATTCGTTGGCTGACTTGAGCGCCGCCACCACCGGCTGGCCGACGGGGCCACCGTCGATGAAGATCTGCCGCGCGGGTCCGCGGCTGATCATGTCCATGTTGAAGACGCCGCGCACCTGGCCGAGCTGCACCGTGGGATTGCGCGCGTAGAACGTGGAGCCGAGGAGCCCGGCTTCCTCGCCGTTGAAGGCCATGAAGATCACCGTGCATGCCGGGCCGTTGCCGGCGGCAACGCATGCCTTGAGCGCGCGGGCGACGGCCAGCGTGCCGGCGACGCCGGAGGCGTTGTCGTCGGCGCCGTTGTAGATGCGGTCCTCGCCGGAGCGGCGTGGGCGCATGTGGTCGTAGTGGGAGCTGACGATGATCACGCCGGCATCCGCACCGGCGTTGGTGGCGGGCATCACCGCGATCATGTTCGGTCCGGTCTCGGGGTTCTTGTCGATCGGCTGGCGGAACGTTCCGTCCGGCATGCCGGGCGCGAGGCCGATGGTCTTGAACTGCTCGGTGATCCACACCGCGGCCTTCTCGGCGAAGGGGCTTCGGAAGAAGCGGCCGCCCATCTCGTCGCTCGAGAGCGCGGCCACGTCGGCGCGCACGGCCTCAGCGGTGATGGCGGAGCGGACCGTGGCAACCGGGCGCGTGGGCGCGGGAGCGGCAGCATCGCCACCGGCAAGCGCCACGGCGGGCTGCAGGAGGACGGCAAGGAGCAGGGCGTGCTGGCAGTGGTTCATGATGTTCCTGTCCGTCAGCGTTCGTGCGCCACCAGGTCTTCGTAGGTCTCGCGGCGGCGGACCACCGTGAATCGCTCGCCATCGACGAGCACCTCCGCAGGAAGCGGTGAGCTGTTGTAGCGGCTGGCCATCGACATGCCGTACGCGCCGGCGGTGAAGACGGCGAGCAGGTCGCCGCGCTCGACGGGCGGCATCGCGCGATCAAGCGCGAGGTAGTCGCCGGTCTCGCAGAGCGGGCCGACCACGTCCATCTGCACGAGTCCCTGCATGGTGGGCTCCTTGGTGCGCGTCTGCGGCACGAAGGCCGCGTCCGGATGCGTTGGCCAGATGAAGTGGAACGCGTCGTAGTGGCTGGGACGAAGCAGGGCGTTCATGCCGGCGTCGCAGATGGCGAAGGTCTTGTCGCCCGAGCGCTTCACGTACTGCACGCGGGTGAGGAGGATGCCGGCATTGGCCACGATGGAGCGGCCGGGCTCGAGGACGATCTTGAGCCCCGCGCGCACGGCAGGTTCGAGGATCGGCACGATGGCGCGCGCGTACTCCGCCGCGGAGGGGCTGCGGCCCGTCTCGTAGTCGGCCGCGAAGCCGCCGCCCACGTCGAGCACGGTGACCTCGAAGCCCTCGGCGAGGAGTTCCTCGCGCAGGGCGAGTGCCTTGCGGACAGCCTGCTGGTACGGGTCGGTGGTGTAGACCGGAGAGCCGATGTGGAGGTGGAGTCCAACGAGGCGCGCATGCTTGTCGTGGCCGTAGGCGCGGAAGAACGCGCGGGCGCGGTCGATGTCCACGCCGAACTTGGTTTCCTTGGTGCCGGTGGTGGTGAAGCGGTGCGTCTTCGGGTCGACGTCCGGGTTGATGCGGAGCGCGCACCGGCAGGTGGCGTTCTTCTCACGGGCGATGCGCGCGATGTTCTCGAACTCCGCCTCGCTCTCGACGTTCAGGAGGAAGATCCCGGCGTCGAGCGCGGCGGCGATCTCGTCGTCGCGCTTGCCGACACCCGCGTAGACGATGCCTTCCGGCGAGCAGCCCGCGGCGCGGGCGCGATAGAGCTCGCCGCCCGAGACCACGTCCATGCCGGCGCCGCATTCCACCAGCGTGCGGCAGACGGAGAGGTTGCCGCAGCTCTTCACCGAGTAGCAGATGAGGGGCTGCACCGCCGCGAACGCCTCGGCGATGCGGCGGTGGTGCTCGACGAGCGTGGCCTTGCTGTAGACGTAGCAGGGGGAGCCGACAGCGTCCGCGATCGCTTCGGCGGCGGTGCGCTCGCAGTGCAGCGAGCCGTGTTCGTAGGTGAAGTGGTCCATGGGTGGTTCCGCGCCGTCTTCGGCGGCGGGCCATGGAGTGTAGGGACGGCATCGAACCCCCGCCTCAGTGGCAGGGCGTCGGGCCGATGGGCAGCAGGTTCACTTGGCGAGTGCGGGCTCGGCGTCCGGCGCGGGATCGGGCTTGGCTCGTCGCGGCGCGCGCTTCGCGCCGGTGGATCCACCGAGGTACGACTGGGCGATCGTTCCTGAAAGGGCAAGCGACGCGATGGTGATCAGCCAGCTGCGGGCGTCATGGGGCAGCGGCTCGTAGCCGTGCATCGCGAGCAGCGGGAGCGAACCCACCAGGAGGAGCCAGGCGCCGGCGCAGCTGGTGAGGACGCGGGCCACGATGGTGGTGGCGATCAGTCCAGCCATGAGTCCGATGATGGCACCGGCCGCGATCGAACCGGTGAGGAGCGTGCGGTAGGCGGGGGCGGTCTGCTCGTAGGCGGCGTTGACGCGGTCGGAGGCGCGGTGCGCCACGTCGACGGTGGCGCGGAGCATGCGCTCGCCGGCAGGTGCGGCGCCGTCGATGATGTCGGTGGAGGGCTGCGCCGCGGTGGTGGCGTCGGCGCCGTTGAGGATCTCGAGGAGGCGCATGCCGGCGCGATTGCCTTCGCCGGGTCGGCCGACCTCGCGCGGGTTGATGACGAGCGCGTGGTTCAGGTCGCGCGGGGCGGTGTCGAGCGAGCCGCCCGCCATGATGGCGAAGGCGACGAGCGCGCCGACCGTGGCACCGACAATCGAGGCAGCCACGCCGACGGTGGGGCGATAGAGGAGCGAGCCGGCCAGGAGCCCGGCGACCGCGCCGATGGCGGCGGCGCCCCAGAGCGGCATGCCGGGGAGCAGGGCGCGTGCGGAGATGACCGCACCGAGGAAGCCGACGAACATGGCGGCAAGCACCACGGCGGGGCGCAGCAGCTTGGCGCCGAACATGATGAGGAGCGTTCCCGCCACCATCATGGCGACCAGGATGCCCCGTGCGCTCGGGGCCACGTCCGCCACAGCGAGGAGGCCCAGGAACGATTGCGAGGTGATCATGTTCATGACGGCTCCTTGGATCTATCGGCTCGCCTAGCCTTGGCGCCGTGAAAGACGACCCGCACGCGCCCCACGCCGCCGGATCCCGGGTTTCCGGACACCCGGATCGCCCCGCCAACCGCCTGGCCGGCACCCAGAGCCCCTACCTCCTGCAGCATGCGCACAACCCGGTCGACTGGTGGCCGTGGGGTGCGGAGGCCATCGCCGAGGCGCGTCGCCGGCAGGTGCCGCTCTTCGTATCGATTGGCTACAGCACCTGCTACTGGTGCCACGTCATGGAGCGCGAGAGCTTCGAGAGCGTGATGGCGGCCGGGGTCCTGAACGAGGCGTGCGTTCCCGTGAAGGTGGACCGCGAGCAGCGGCCGGACGTGGACGAACTCATGATGACCGCGTGCCAGGTGTTCACGCAGCTCACCGAGGGGCGTTCGAGCGGCGGCTGGCCGCTCAACGTGTTCCTCGATCCGGAGACGCTCGAGCCGTTCTTCTGCGGGACGTACTTCCCGCCGCAACCGGCGTTCGGGCGACCGTCGTTCGTCGACCTGGTGCGCGCGGTGGACGGCGCGTGGAAGTCCGACCGCGCGGGGATGGCGGAGCAGGCGAAGCGCATCGCCGACACCGTGCGTCGGCAGATGGCGCTGCCTGCGGCGGGTGCCGTGGATGATGCCGCGACCCTCGGAAGCACGGACACGGCGGAGCAGGTGGGGGGCGCGCTGCTGCGCATGGCCGATCCCACCAACGGCGGCTTCGGCGGTGCGCCCAAGTTCCCGACGCCGCCGTACCCGCGCTTCCTGATGGATGCGGGCGGCCCGGCGCTGGAGCAGGTGGTGCGCCGGACGCTCGATGCGATGGCCATCGGCGGCCTCTTCGACCAGGTGGGCGGCGGGTTCCACCGCTACACCGTGGATGCCACGTGGACGGTGCCGCACTTCGAGAAGATGCTCTACGACAACGGGCAGCTGGCCTCGCTGTATGCGGATGCGTTCCGGCGCTGGCGCGATCCGTTCCATGCGGAAACGGCGCGTCGCACCTGCGAGTACGTGATCCGCGAGATGGTGGGCGAGGGCGGTCGGTTCCTCAGTGCGCAGGATGCCGAGGTGGACGCGCGCGAGGGGGCGAACTACGTGTGGACGCCGGAGGAGGCGCGGGCGGCGCTGGAGGCGGCCGGGTGCGGCGCGGACTGGGCGTTCGCGGCGTGGCTCTACGGGCTCGATGGCGCGGCGAACTTCAAGGACCCGCATCACGCCGATGCGCCGGCGGTGCATGTGCTTCGCCTGTCGGCGCGGCCTGATGCGCTGGCGCGCGAGATGGGGATCATGGACGCGGAATTCGCCGCACGGCGCACGCGCGTGGATGCTGCGCTCCTTGCCGCGCGCTCGCTGCGGCGCCAGCCGGGCACCGACGACAAGACCATCGCCGCCTGGAGCGGATTGATGGCCGAGGGCATGGCGGACGCGGGCGCCGCGCTCGGCGAGCCCGCGTTTCTTGACGCCGCGGCGCGTGCCGCGAGCTTCGTCCTGGTGCAGATGCGCGGCGTGGATGGCGCGCTGCGCCGCACGTGGCGGGGCGGAACGGCGTCCGTGGATGGCTTCCTCGAGGACTATGCATGCATGGCGAACGCGTGCCTGGCGCTTGCCGACGCCACCGGTGGACCGCACTGGCGCGGCGAGGCACGTACGCTGCTCGCGGCGGCCGAGGCGCGCTTCCTGGATCCGTTGAGCGGCGCGTGGTTCGACACTGTGGACGGCGCGGCCGACCTCTTCGTCCGCGTACGCAGCGTGGACGACGGCGCGGTGCCGAGCGGTACGGCGAGCATCCTGCGCGCCATGGTGCGGCTCGGGCTCGCCGAGCGGGACGCTGCGATGCTCAACCGTGCAGGACGCGCCATCGCGGCCATCGCGCCCGCGCTGCGCGAGCAGCCGGTGGCCTCGAGCGGCACCGTGCTGGCGGCGCGTGCGCTCGCGGCAGCGCGGCAGGCGATCGGCGGCTAACCTTCGGCCCCCACCATGCCATTCAAGGTTGCGCTCATCTCCACCGGCGGCACCATCGAGAAGACCTACGACGAGCTGCGCGGCGTCCTCGACAACCAGCTCAGCGTGCTCGATGCCATCCTGGCATCGCTCGAGCTCGACGGCGTGGCGCTCACGCGCATTCGGCTGATGAACAAGGACAGCCTCCACATGACGGAGGAGGACCACGAGCTCATCGCCGCCACCGCCGAGCGCGAGGAAGCGACGCACGACGGCATCGTGATCTGCCATGGCACCGACCGCCTGGCGGTGAGCGGTCACCGCATCCACGAGCGGCTCACCGCCGCGGGCAAGCTCACCAAGCCCATCGTCCTGACCGGTGCCATGCGCCCGTACGAACTGCGGCGCACCGATGCCGTGCAGAACCTCACCGAGGCGCTGTGCGCGGTGCAGATCCTGCCCCCGGGCGTCTACGTCAGCATGCACAACCGTGTGCTGGCGTTCCCCGGCGTGCGCAAGGACTACGACCGGATGACGTTCGTGAAGGACGGCTGACGTCCGCGCGCGGGCTGGCCCGCAACGACGCACGTCACGCAATCCGTTCCCTTCTCAGTGCGCGCCGCTGCCCGCAGCCTCGGCCTCGCTGAGGTGCATGCGTGCCTTGAGCCACGGGGACAGCGCGAAGAGGATGAACGCCGACACCGCTGCGGCGATCGCGATGCCGCCGAAGACGTTGCCGTAGACGTTCACCGTCTCGATGGGCGGCGGCATGACGGCGCCTTCGCCGCCTTCCGAGACGCCCGTCATGCCGGCGATGGCCGCCGCCACGAGGTGGCTGAATGCGGTTGCCAGGAACCATGCGCCCATGATGGTGCTGCCCATGGCGGCCGGCGACAGCTTGGTGACGAGCGAGAGTCCCACCGGCGAGAGGCAGAGCTCGCCGGTCGTCTGCAGCAGGATGCCCATGAGCAGCCACTCCATGCCGACCATGCCGTTGGCATCGGCGGTCTTGGCGCCCATCCAGAAGCAGGCGAACCCGCCCGCCAGCTGCAGCAGGCCGAGCCCGAACTTGACGCCGGCGCTCGGGTCGCGGCGACCCATGGCGCCCCAGAGCCAGCTGAAGACCGGGCCAAGCAGCAGGATGAATGTCGGGTTGGCCGCCTGGTAGACGCTTGCCTTGATCTCGTTGCCGCCGATGACGAGTCCCTTCTTGACGTCCTCCTCGTCGGCGGTGAACGTGAGGCGTCCCTCGGGCTTGCTCTCCTCGAGTGCCTTCTGCGAGACCTCGACATCGGTCAGCGTCCAGGTCTTCCCGTTCACGTCCACGCCGATGAACTCCTGCGTCACCACGACGTCGGAATACGTCTGCCCGGCGGTCACGGCGGTGCCGCCCGTGACGCGGTCCACGTTGCGGTCGGTGAAGTTGTTGACGCTCGAGCCGGCCTGCTCGAAGAATGCCCAGAACAGCATCGAGAAGAAGCAGAGCACCAGGACCACGGTGAGCCGGTCGCGGACCACGCGGTCGCTCCGGATGGCGGTGAGGATGATCGAGCCGAACGCGATCACGCCCACGATGTTCAGCATCCAGGTGGCGTAGCTGTGGTGCGAGACCAGGAGCGCGAGCGGGGCAACGGCCGCGATGGTGCCGGCGAAGATTGGCAGCATCATCCGGGGCTTCATGATGTTCCCGTTGGCATCGCGGGGTGCGCCGGTGCCGTCGGGCAGTCCGCCCTTGCCGAGCTTGACGAAGCTGACGGCGCCGGCGCCGAGCAGGGCCACGGCGATCGGCAGGTTGAGCAGGGTCTGCGTGGTGTCGCCGGCGGACGCCCAGAACATGGTGCCCGCGATGAGGAGCGACGTGAGCAGGATGAGCGTCCGCGCGAGCATGCCCGGCGCCACGAAGGTGGCCAGGCCGACCAGCATGCCGACGGTGGCGAGGCCGAAGCCGTAGTGCCAGCCGTAGCGCTCGCCGATGTAGCCGCAGACGAGCGGTGCGAGCGCAGCGCCCAGGTTGATGCCCATGTAGAAGATGGTGAAGCCGGCATCGCGCTTGGTGCTGTTGGCGGGGTAGAGCGTTCCCACCATCGTGGAGATGTTCGGCTTGAAGAAGCCGTTGCCGACGATGAGCAGGCCGAGCGCGCCGAAGAGGGCCCACTCCTGCTCGATGGTCATGAGGAGGTGGCCCGCGGCCATCAGCAGTCCGCCCCAGATCACCGAGATGCGTGCACCCAGGTAGCGATCCGAGAAGATGCCGCCCAGGTAGGGCGTTGCGTAGACGAGCGCACCGTACGCACCGTAGATGGCGTAGGCCTTGCCGTCGTCCGCCTTCAGGAAGCCCTTGATCAGGTAGAAGGTCAGGAGCGCGCGCATCCCGTAGAACGAGAACCGTTCCCACATCTCGACGAAGAAGAGGAGGAACAGCCCGGACGGATGGGATTCCGAGGTCGTGACCTGCTTTACGGTGCTCATGGGTGGCGGAGTGTAGATTCGGGGAACGATGCTCGCCCGCGCGCCCGGACCCGACCGCCTCATCCCGCTCCGGCGCCCGCCGCTGCTGTCGGTGATCGAGGGGCGGTTCGTGCCGGAGGGGATGTCGCTCGATGCCGTTGATTCAGGCTGGGAATCGCTCCGCGCGCGCGTGCCGCACGCGCACGATGGCGCCATCCTCCATGTGCTCGGCACCAGCCGCAACGGGCATGGCGGGGTCAGCGTCCACTGCATCCAGTCGAGCTACCGGTTCCATGCCGTGGCGCGCGAGGGCCTCGACACGGGGGTCCGCCCGCTCGGCGTGAAGGCCATCTGCCTGGCACCGGGGGGCGGGGTGCTCATGGCGCGGCGGGGCGAGGGCACGCTCAACTACCCGGGCATGTGGGAATTCGCGGCCGCCGGCACGCTCGAGCCCGGCGTCGCTCCCGCCGTGATGATCCTTCGCGAACTCCGCGAGGAGACCGGCTGGACCGCCGCCGCGCCTCCGACGGCGCGCGCGCTCCTCTTCGACCCGGTGGCGCGGAGCTGGGAAGTGGTCTTCGTGATCGATGTCCTTCCTCCCGCGGTGCCGGTGGAGACGTGGGAGTGCGCGGAACTTCGCTGCGTGGCCCCCGGCGACTGGCCAACGCCGCTCACGCCGGTGGCGCGGCAGATGATGCCGATCCTGGAGGGCGAACTCCGTGCGCGATCGAAGTGATGCCGGACGAGGCCCGTCCCCGCGCTCGCCGCGCATCGGTGCGGCGGACGTGGTGCTGCGCGGCGAGCGCGATGCCGTGATCCTGAAGCCGGCCGGGCTCTCGAGCGAGGCCCCCGGCACCGGCGCGAATGCGCCCGAGACGCTCCTCACGCAGGCGCGCGTGCTCCTCGGCTGGCCCGACGCGCAGCTGCCGCACCGGATCGACCGCCCGACGCGCGGCTTCGTGGTGGTGGCGCGCGACCGCGATGCGGTGGCCGCGCACAACGAGTCGATCCGCGCGGGCGCGTGGACAAAGCACTACCTGGCGCGGATCGCGCCCACGGAGCGGGGCGCCGACGCCGGCGCGCTGGTGGGACAGCACCGCGCGTACCTGCGCCGCGATGGGCAGGTGTCGAGCGTGGTGCGGTCGGGTGGCGATCCATCCTCGCTCACGGTGGTGGCGGCGGCGCCGGCCCCCGGACGGCCCGGCGAATGGCACGCGTTGATCAAGCTCGAAACCGGGCGCTTCCACCAGATCCGGGCGATGCTCTCGAACCTGGGCTTCCCGCTCGTCGGTGACCGGGATTACGGCGGTGCGCCCGGTGCCATGTACCTCGATCACGCCTCGCTCTGGTTCCCGTCGATCGATGATGGGCGCATGCAGCGCGCGTGGCTCGCTGAGGACCGCGGCCGCGAGGCGCTCGACCCGGCGATCAGCGTTGCGTTGCGTGACTGCGTGGCGTGACGGAATCCGTCAGCGGCCGACCCAGCGCACGTGCCCGAGCTTGTTGGTGACGAACTGGCTCGCCGCGCGCCGCGTGGCGCGGGCGTTCTCCGCGTTCTTCTGCGCACCGAGCTCGCCGACGAGCGTCGCCGGGCTCAGGAGATCGACGAAGCCCGGCGTCTTGTCGACGAGCGAGACGCTTGCACCGGTGATCTCGAGCTCGAGCTCCGTGTCCGCAGGCTTGCCGCCCGTGATCCACGCGAAGCCGCCGCCGACATACACGCCCACCTCGCCGTGGGAGACCACCACGAAGCGGATGGAGAGGTTTGTCGAGCTTGCCTCGATGGGCGTGCGGCCCGGGCGCGGGCGCCACAGGATCTCGATGTGGAGGAAGCGGCCGTCGGTGGCAGTGCCCTTGGCCAGTTCCTCGTACGGGATGTCGCTGAAGACCACCGTGGTCTGGGCAGACTCGATGGAGTAGGTGCCGTTGGCGAACTCGGAGACCAGGCGGACGGCCGTGTCACCGGAGCCCACGGTCTCGACGGACCCGCCGGGCGTGAACGAGCAGCCGGCCGACGCCAGGAGCAACGCTGCCGCCACGGCGGTGGACGCCGAGCGGAACATGCGCTGCAGGCTGGAACATCCGGCCCCGCGGTGGATCACCGCAGGTCCCGGGAGAGATCGCCTTCGGCCGATGCCGGGCGCTGCCGGACGGCGCGCGCCGCGGGGGAATCGATGCCGAGCACCGCGAACGGATCGCGCTCGGCGATGGCGCGCAGCGCGGTGCGCGGGATCGACGGAAGCTGCGTGCCGTGCGCGAACGCATTCACCGAGTACAGGTTCTCGATGGCCTTGGCGGGGAGTTCGTACGGGAAGCCGCTTCCGAAGAAGAGCTTCTCCATCACGCCCATGCTCTGCGCGCTGAGGAGCGTGTTGTAGAGCTGCCACGGACGGCCGGCCACGCCGCTGATCTCGGCGAAGACGTTCGGGTGCTTGAGGAGCATGGCCAGGCACTCGTCGATCCACGGCCAGCCGAGCTCGCCGATCACGATGCGCATGCCGGGATTGGCGCGCGCCACCTCGTCGAGGCCCGCCGGACGGTCGAACTCGAGCGTGCCGCTCGCAACGAGCGGTCCGGGACGGCCGAAGAAGATCGGCAGGCCCAGTTGGTCGACGCGGGCGTAGAGCCGCATGGCATCGGAGTGGGTCGGGTGGAAGCCCTGGGCGCTCGGCGAGACGCTGACGCCCACGAGGCCGAGTTCCACGGCACGGTCGAGCTGGGTGGCGGCGTCCGGGGCCATCGGGTCGATGCCGGCGATGCCCGCCAGGCGACCGGGGTTCGAGCGGACCACTTCCGCCACGAACTCGTTGGGGATGGCGGCATCCAGGAGCTTGGATCGGAAACCGTGCACCAGCGCGGCGGCCACCGGCTCGGTGGCGCGCTCGTGCGCGGCGGCGGTGGATTCGAGGCGCGTCCCGCGGAGGGCCGTCATGCGGCGCAGCGACTCGGCCATCTCGCGGCCAAGCTGCTCGGGTGCGTTGAAGACTCGGGTTGAGCAGTCGACGATCATGTGGAACTTCTCTCTTTCTGGCGTCCTGCCTGATGCTGCCCGTCCGTGGGCGCGCGTCTCTGCCTGCTGTGGGCAGTATAGGGGTTACGGTCGAAGGGCCCGGTGGAGAATGCAGATTCCCATGGTGAGCGGCGTGGCCGAGCACTGGCGGAACCCGGCCGATTCAAGCGTGCGGGCGAATTCGGTGGGCTGCAGAAACGTGCTGATGGAACGTGGCAGGTAGTGGTAGGCGCCGGAACCATCGCGCGCCACGAGCGATGCCGTCCAGGGCATGATCCGCTTGGTGTAGAGGTTGCTTCCCCAGCGGATGACGGGATTCGCGGGATCCGCGAATTCGAGCACCACCAGGCGTCCGCCCGGGCGCAGCACGCGGTGGAATTCCGCGATGGCGCGCGCGGGCACCGCCACGTTGCGGATGCCGAAGGCGATGGAGACCACGTCAAAGGACGCATCCGGGAACTCCAGCTGCATGGCGTCGCCATGGAGGTATCGCACGGCGGTTCGCGCGGCGGCGCCACCCGTGGCGCGCTGGCCCTTGAACTTGGCCACGTCGAGCATCTCCGGCGTGAAATCGACGCCGGTCACCTCGGCAGCGCCGGCGTCGGCAAAGGCCTCGGCCAGGTCGCCGGTGCCGCACGCCACGTCCAGCACCCGGCTGTCGCGGTCAATGCCCGCGGCGCGCACGGCCGCCCGGCGCCAACGCTGATCCTGGAAGAACGAGTGCAGACGGTTGTTCAGGTCGTAGCTGCGCGCGATGGCCGCGAACATCGCCTGCACCTTGCGGGCCTTCTCGGCGTCCGCGTGCGGGTTCCGTTGCAGCGCATCCTGTGTCCAGACGGGTCCGGTCTCGGCCATTTGGACGATCGTAGGCGGTTCTTGGGACGCGGAAGGCTCCCTGAATTGCTCGATAACGTCCGGGAGGTGTTCCATAACGGGAGTTTTTCCCTGACCGTGGCGGTGACCGCGGCGGGAGCCCGATGCCAGTCATGCGCCGGCACCGAACGGCACGAACCAACGACCGCACGAACCACCCACGCAAGGAACCCGAACCATGAAGACCGAAGCCATCATCGAACAGCTCTTCCAGCACCTGATCTCCGGCGACCGCCGCCGCACCCAGACCTTTGTCACGGCGCTCACCGAGCAGAACATCCCCGCCGAGCGCCTGGCCAACGACATCTACTGGCCGATCCACGAGATGCTCGTGAAGCTCTTCAAGCACGGCCAGCTCTCGAAGGTCAGCTACAACTACGCCACCCGCGCGCTCCGCCAGGTGGCCCACCAGGGCGCCGCCTCGTACACCCGCGTCGAGCGCACCTGCGGCCGCGTCCTGATGCTCTGCGGCCCGACCGAGGGCGAGGAACTGGGCGCCCAGATCGCCGTGGACCTGCTGGAAGCCTCCGGTTACGAGGTCTTCTTCGCCGGCGCCGGCGTCGCCAACGACGAGGTGCTCGAGGAACTCCGCCAGACCAAGGCCGGCACGCTCCTCCTGTGGGCCTCGGCTGCGCAGGACGCCCCGGCGATCCGCGCCCTCATCGACCAGATCCGCGAGATCGGCGGCCACCCGAACCTGCGCATCGTCTGCGGCGGCGGCGTCTTCAACCGCGCCCTGGGCCTGGCCGAGGAGATCGGTGCCGACGTCTCGGCGACCACCCCGGCAGCGCTGGTGGCGGCCATGAACTCCAAGGCCACGGCCGCGGTGGCAGCCACCGCCGAGACCGCCGTACCGGCTCGCCGCCGCGTGAGCAAGGCCGCCTGACCCTGAACACCTCCTGCGGACGGGCCCGGAGGGCTCCCTGCAGGACTTTGCACCCGCCCGCCGGCCACGACGGACCGGCGGGCGGTTGTTTTTGGGGGCAGGGCACCCGGCTTTCCCGGCAACCCAGGCGGCAGGGGGCGGTAGGCTTTCCCGCATGCTCAGCAAGGCCCACGAGAACCGCCTCATCCGTCGCGCCCAGCGCGGCGATGGCGCGGCCATCGAGGAGTTGATCCGCGAGCACCAGGACGCGCTGTACGCATTCATGATGCGCCTCTGCGGCCGCCCCGACGTCGCCGAGGACATGGTCCAGGAGGCGTTCGTCCGGGTCATCAAGAACATCGATCGCTTCGACACGCGGTTCCGATTCTCGACGTGGCTCTTCACGATTGCCCGACGGCTCTACGTGAACCACATCCAGAAGCACCGCCCGGCGAGCGACAGCGAGGGCATGGAGTTCTGGGCATCGGCATCCGACCGCCCGGAGGACATGATGGCCGCCGAGGAGAAGCGCGACCACCTGCGCCGCATCCTCGACGTGGCCGTGGCGTGCCTGACGCCGCTCCAGCGCGAGATCGTCACGCTCTTTCACCACCAGAGCTGGTCGATCGAAGCGGTGAGCTCGCACCTGTCGATGCCCGAGGGAACCATCAAGAGCCACCTGCATCGCGCCCGCAAGCGCATGCACGATGCCATCTCGAGCGACGAAAGCCTGGCCAGGAAGGCCGAGGAGGTCATGGAATGATTCCGAACGACCGCCATGCCGCCGCACCCGACGTCACCGATTCGGTGATGCGCCGCCTCGGCTACCACCGCGCCGCGGATGCCGCGGAACTGCGCTCCATGCGCCGCCGCCGCATCGCCATCGCGTCGCTCCAGGGCACCGTGGTCCTCGCCGCATGCGCGCTCGGCGCCGCGTGGTGGATGGGCCAGTCTCGCAACGAGCGCACCCAGCCGGCCGTCGGCGATGCGCTGCGCGGCTCGATCGTTCAGGGCGCCGGCAAGCTCGACTCGATCCTGCTCGGCATGCCCCGTGTGCCCAACACCAGCGTGATGCAGGCGCCCGAGGCGCCGCGCACGCAGGACCTTCCGTCGAAGTCGCCTGAGCCCGCGCCGCACGTGCGCAGCTACTGAGCCCGGCGCGGCCGGCGTCCTCCGATGAGCGCGGCGACCAGCACCTTCCGAAATGCCTTGTCCCGTTCGGCCCGCCTCGTGGTCGCGGCTGCATCGTTGGCAGCGTGTGCAATGGCAAGCGCCGTGCCGCCCGGTGATGGCCCGTTCGGCAGCGCGGTGGTGGTGCCCGCCGATGCATCGATGGTGCTGCGGATGCGCGATGCCAAGGGCATGCGCTCCGATGCGCTGATGCTGCGCGCGCAGTCGTCGCTCCTGCAGCTGGCCGGTTCGCGCGTCCTGTCGCAGGCGTGGGACACGCTGGCTGCCGAGCTGGGCATGGATCCGTCGGCGCTGGTGGATGGGCTGATCGGCACGGACATCACCTATGCCGAGCGCACGCGCGATGGCAAGGTGGAGTGGGCCGCGGTCACCAAGGTGGAGCAGCCGCTCCATGACCTCCTGGTTGCGAAGCTGAAGCCGGCGGCGGGCGCCGGCGGACGGGCGGTGTTCCCGGTGCAGCAGATGGCCTCGGCCTGGCGGCCGCCGTACCTGGTGCTGGGACCGTCGGACCGCACGGCGCTGCTGGAAGACGTGGTAGCGCGCATCGATGCGGCGAAGTCCGAGGGCTCGCTTGCGGCGGCGGCGGACCTGGCGCCGGCACTGACGTGGGAAACAGCGCCCGTGGAGGTGATCTGGCAGCACCCTGCGCCCACGGGTGGACTCAGCGCGTTCTCCGCGCGGATGGTGGATGGCAGGCTCCGCGTGCGGCATCGCAGTCGCTTCGACCGCGCGCCGATCCACGTGTCGTCTGGCGCGCCTGCGGATGCGGGGCTCCTCGACTCGCTCGAGGGTGCAGGGATCGCGGCGCTCGTCATGAACCCATGGCGCGGCGAGATGGATGCATCGGAACCGGTCGATGCCTTCCTCATGGAGGGCGGCTTCGACGACGCCATGCGCAGCAACATGGGTGCGCGGCAGCTGGTGGTGGTGGGTGACGTCGCGCTCGAGGGAACGCGAGTGCGGGTGCCGACGCTCGGCGTGGCATTCGAGGTGCGCGACCCGGTGCTTGCCGAGGCGCAGTGGGACGGCTGGGGCCAGCGCTTCGCCGAGAGCGTGGCCCGTCGCGCGGGGCTTCCCGCGCCGGAAGCCGTGGCCAGGCAGCCCGGTGTTCCACGCGTGGCGGACATCTCGCCGGCGATGCGTGCGCTCTTCCAGGATCACCCGTTCGTGCGCTCGGTACGGCTGGCGTGGAGTTCGGTGGCGAGCCCCAACGGCACCTGGCAGGCGGTCGCCACGGATCCTGCGCTTCTTGCGCAGCTGGCGGAACGCATTTCCAAGGCAAGTCGCGTGGCGGCGTCGGACGATGCACACGAAGTCGGCGTGCTCTCCGGTCGCGCGCTTGCGGCGCACTTGCGGTCGTGGACCACGGACCCCGGGATGTTCGTCCCGGAGACGCCCGACCCGTTCGTGCAGGCAGCGACGCTGGCGGCGGACATTGCGTCGGT
>CAMBSR010000004.1 GCA_945870475.1 Phycisphaera mikurensis NBRC 102666 | reverse complement strand
CACCATGGATCCCGCCAAGCGCACCCTGCTCCGCGTCACCTGGGATGCCGCCAGCGAGGCTGACCAGCTCTTCTCGATCCTCATGGGCGAGAACGTCGAGCAGCGCCGCCACGACATCGAGAAGCACGCGCTCGAGGTGAAGAACCTGGACGTCTGAGCCGGCGGATCACTCGTCGCCGCGCGGCGGCGGCGGGCCATCGCCACGCGGGGGCGGCGGCGCCATGCGTACCGGCGTGCTCGGGGGCGCGAACCAGTTGTCGGCAAACGCGCCGCCGGGCACGTCCACGCGCTCGATGGTGACCGTGCGCGGTTCCGCGCGACGGCCGCCTTCGCGACCGCCGCCACCGCCCGTGGACGGGCCGGCGAGCGTCGCCGGGCCACGCTCCGGGCGCGGACGGCCGGCACCTCCGCCGCCACGCTGCGCGGAACGCGCATCGGGACGGCCGGAACCGGTTTCAGCCGTCGGCTTCGACGACGCCGCTTCATCGATCATTGCGGGTGCGCCTTCGCCGCGACGCTTCGGCGGCATGCCGCCGTGACCCCGCCCGCGCTCCGGTCCGCCGAACGTGAACTCCGCGCGCTGCACGCGGTGCGAGCCGGGCTCGAGCGTCAGCACGATGTTCTCCGGGCCGCGGAACCCGCGGTCCATGATGCTGGCGCAGATGCGCTCCTCGCCGGAGGTGCTGCAGCGCGCGATCTCGTAGTTGGCACCGATGTCGCCGAGCACCGCGTCCATCCGGTCGGCAAGGAAGTCGCCTTCCGGCGTCTCGATGAAGCGCGGCCACGGCGCGTCGGAGGGCACGGAGAGGATCTCGCCGTCCGCGCTGTTCACCCAGGACGTGCGGCCGTCGATGCCGCGCACCATGGTGCGGCCGTCGCTGAACGTGAGCTCGAGCCGCACGTGCGTGTCATCGCGCACGTCGAGCGTGCCGGTGGCGCGCGGTGCCGTGGCCTCGGACTCGCCCGGACGCGCCGGGAATACCAGGGTCAGCGCGAAGCGCCGCTCGCCGGGCCGCGATTCCGCCACCTGCGCGGCGCGCAGGAGCGAGTCCGCCGAGGCCGGCTGCGGCGAGAAGACGAGCGTGGCGCCCACCACGATGGCGATCGACGCGGCGGCGGCCACCGGCGTGCGCCAGTCCCACGCACGCGTGCGGCGGCGGGCCGCGACGGACTCCGCGCGCAGGCTCCGCACCGAGCGGTCCACCAGCATGTCCACGCGCTCCGGGGTGTCGAAGCGCTGCACGTGCATCATGGCACCGATCCAGCGGTCGTCGGCGGTCTCTTCGTGGTCGAGGCGTTCGTCGGTCATGCGGTTGCTCCGGTGGTGCCGTCGTCGGCGACGCCCTGCTTTCGTTCCATGCACGCCGCGATCATCGCGCGGGCGCGCTGCAGTCTCTTCTTCACCGCCTCGATGTTGGCGCCCACTTCCTTGGCGATGGTCGCCACGGGCGCGTCGAGTCGGTAGCACATGTGGATGACGGTGCGGTACTCGTCGGGAAGGCGCGAGACGCATTCGTCGAGGCGCGTGAGCTTGCCGCGGAACTCCTCGCGGTCGCCGCTGTCCTCCTTCTCGGCGCGGCGCTCGATGGCGTCCAGGATGGCATCGTCCGTGGGCCGCTCGCGGTACATGCGCGAACGGTGGTCGAGCACCAGGTTGCGCGCGATGCCGCGGAGCCACGCACCGAACGGGCGCGTGCGGTCATAGTCGGGAAGCCGCCGCCAGGCCACGGTCACCGCGTCCTGGAAGAGGTCGTCCACCGCGGACGAGGGCACCGAGGCGCGCAGGTACGCGAGCAGCCGCTCGCCATGCTCGCGCACGAGGATGGCGAAGACATCGGCCGCATCGGGGCCGGGGCCCGCGGCGGGAATGCCGCTGCCGGTCAGGCGGAGGTTGGGGCGGGAGTCGGACATGCGGCCGTGGTCTCCATCATTGCCCGAAAGGCCCGGACGGGGACAAACCTCAGCCGGCCTCGCGGAAACCGCGTTCCCGAAGCTGGCAGGCATCGCAGCTACCGCAGGGGTCGCCCGTGGGCGCCGGGTCGTAGCAGCTGACCGTCCGGGAGAGGTCCACGCCCAGCTCGCGGCCGCGGCGGATGATCCCGGCCTTGGTGAGCTGCAGGAGCGGCGTGTGCACGCGGATCCAGCGCTCGCCCCGCTCGGCGGCCTCGACCCCCGCGCGCGTGGCCAGGTTGGCCAGGCGCTCGAACGCCTCCACGAACCCGGGGCGGCAGTCGGGGTAGCCGGAGTAGTCGATGGCGTTGACGCCGATCCCCAGGTCACGCGCGCCCAGGCTCTCGGCCATGGCCAGCGCATGCGCCAGGAAGATGGTGTTGCGCGCCGGCACGTAGGTGACGGGGATGTCGTGCGCGTGCTCCACGTCGCGGCCCTTCGGCACCGCGATGTCCGCCGTCAGCGCGCTGGCGCCGAAGATGCGCAGGTCGATGGTGGCCACGCGGTGCGACGCGGCGCCGAGCGCCTTCGCCACTTCCGCGGCGCGCTCGAGCTCCACGCGGTGGCGCTGCCCGTAGTCGAAGCTCAGTGCGTGGCAGTCGAAGCCCTCGTGCCGCAGGTGCGCAAGCACCACGGCGGAGTCCATGCCGCCCGAGAGAAGGACCACGGCGGCGGGACGGGCTGCGGGCGCGCTCATGACGGGCTCGGCACCTGCTCGAGCACCTGCTGCAGGATGCGGCGCGTGGTGAGCGTGTCGCCCTGGTGCATGTAGGTGCGGCTGACCACGCGGTGCGCGCAGACCGGGATGACGTTCGTCACCACGTCCTCGGGCACGCAGTATTCGCGGCCGGCCAGGAGCGCCGTGGCGCGCGCCGCCTGCGCAAGGGCAAGCGAACCGCGCGGGCTGATGCCCACCTGCAGTTCCTCGTGGCTTCGCGTGGCCGAGGCGAGCGCGATCACGTAGTCCACGAGCGACTGCTCCATGCGGATGCCGTCCACCGCGGACTGCAGCTCGGCCACCTCGGGGCCGGTCATCACCGGGCGCAGGTCGCGCAGCGTGGTGCGCGCGGGCTGGCGATGCAGGATGCGGCTCTCGTCGTCGGGGCTCGGGTAGCCGAGCGACATGCGCATCAGGAATCGGTCGAGCTGGTTCTCGGGAAGGAAGTACGTACCCTCGAACTCGTACGGGTTCTGCGTGGCCACCACGATGAACGGCGCCGGCAGCACCAGCACGTGGCCGTCGGCGCTCACCGTGCCTTCGGCCATGGCCTCGAGCAGCGCGCTCTGCGTGCGCGGCGTGGCGCGGTTGATCTCGTCGGCCAGCACCACGTTGGCGAAGACCGGGCCCTTCTTGAACTCGAAGGCATCGCGCTCGCGGTGGTAGATGCTGACGCCGGTGATGTCCGAGGGCAAGAGGTCCGGCGTGCACTGGATGCGGGTGAAGGTGCAGTCCAGGCTGCGGGCCAGCGCGTTGGCCAGCACGGTCTTGCCCACGCCCGGCACGTCCTCGATGAGCACGTGCCCGCGGGCCAGGAGGCACACCACCAGGCGATCGACCGCCTGGAGGTTCCCCATGTAGACGCTGGCAATGTTGTCACGGAGGCGATGGAGCGGGGAAACGTCGGTCATGCGCTGCCTCGTGGGCGGTCGAAGTATATCGTTGCACCTCCATGAAGCCCGCGCATCCATCCGACGACGGCCCGGTGCTCGACGTGCACGTTCCGTGCGTGCGCTGCCGCTACGACCTGGCCGGCGCGCACGTGTTCGGGAAGTGCCCGGAATGCGGGCTGGAAGTGCTGGCATCCGTGGCGCACAACGCCGATCCGGAGGTGGCGCACCTGGCCAGCCCGGAGACGCCGCGCGCGGCATCCACGGCGGTGATCGCGCTCACGGTGGCGCCGCTCCTCGTGATGCTGGCGCAGGGTTCCGGGCCGGCCATGCGGACCATCGACGCGCTCGCGGGGCGCGGCACCTCGTTCCCCTCGCAGGTGGAGCGGCCCTCGTGGGCGGTGTGCGCGGCGGTACTCGCGGGAACTGCGTTCCTCTTCGCACGCGGGTTCTCCGAACAGCGCAACCCGACGCTCCGCGCAAGCGTGGGCGGTGCGCGCGTCACGCGACTCGTCCTTGGGCTCTGCACCTGGGCAGCCGTGCTGGCGGCGGCGTTCGGCGTTTCACTCTCGGGCGTCGCGCACAAGCAGGGCTTCCCGATGATGGTGCTCGCCGCGCAGATCCTGCCGATGGCGTTCACGCTGCTCGCGCTGGCGCCGGTGCTCGGCCGCGTGGGGGCACTCAGCCGCGCCTACCGCGAGGCGCGCCACGGCAAGCAGGGCGCGGAGCTCCTGGCCTGGACGCTCGTCGGGACCATTGCCCTCTACGTGACGGCCGAGGCCGTCGGCAGCACCTATTCGGAAGACCTCCACACGGTGGCCACCGGACTGGCGGCGGTGCTCCTCTTCCTCTCGGTGCTCGGCCTGGCCTACGTCACCGCCAACGGCTGGGTGATTGCCGCAGGCCTGCGTGCGCCGCGGATCGATCCGCGACGGTTGAAGTAACGCTCGGGCCCTTCATCCGGAGGGCGACCCCCGCTTCCTCCGGGCGCGCCACCGCGCGCTGAGGGGGCGGCACCAGGCACGGCCCCCTGCCGATCTGGCAGAAATGAACCCAGTTCCCTGCTCCGCTGGCCACGGCGGCAGCGGTCGGCAGGGTGCCACGGTGGCGCCACCTCGCCACCCATGACACCTAAATACCTATACGCGATTGAGTTACGCAATTTTCGCCCCAGCGCCCCGGAATCTGCACCGAACCCCTCCCCCTGCCATCCCCTTGGCACGCCCCTTGCATCTCCTCCCCCGCCTCGGGCCGTGGGACACATTCCCGCCCGCGGCGCGAACTACCCCGCGACTGACCACACAGGAGACTTGAAATGCCCGTAAAGGAACTCGCCTTCGACACCGATGCCCGCAAGCAGCTGCTCGCCGGCGTTGAAAAGCTCGCCGCCGCCGTCAAGAGCACGCTCGGCCCCCGTGGCCGCAACGCCGTGCTTGACCGCAGCTGGGGCGGCCCGAACGTCACCAAGGACGGCGTGAGCGTTGCCGAGGAGATCGAGCTGCGCAACAAGGTGGAGAACATGGGCGCCAAGCTCGTGAAGGAAGCCGCCAGCAAGACCTCCGACGACGCGGGCGACGGCACCACCACCGCCACCGTCCTCGCCGAGGCGCTTTTCAAGGCCGGCCTCCGCCAGCTCGCCGCCGGTGCCGACGCCAACACGCTCGTCCGCGGCATGCGCCGCGCGGTGGAAGTGGTGGTCAAGGAGATCCAGGGCGCGGCCAAGCCCGTCGCCCAGGTCGACGGCGGCATCGCTGCCGTGGCCACCATCAGCGCCAACAACGACGCCGAGGTGGGCAAGATGATGGCCGAGGCCTTCAAGAAGGTCGGCAAGGACGGCGTGATCACGGTCGAGGAAGGCAAGAGCCTCGAGACCGTCGTCGACGTCGTGGAAGGCATGCAGTTCGACCGCGGCTACCTGAGCCCGAACTTCGTCACCGACGTCGAGAAGATGCGCGTCGAGCTCGACAAGGTGCTCGTCCTCGTCCACGAGGACAAGATCGACAGCGTCGCCAAGCTGGTGCCGTTCCTCGAGAAGGTGGTCGAGAGCAAGAAGCCGCTCCTCATCATCGCCGAGGACGTCACGGGCGAGGCGCTCAGCACGCTCGTCATCAACAAGCTGCGCGGCGTGCTCCAGGTCTGCGCCGTCAAGGCGCCGGGCTACGGCGACCGCCGCCGCGCCATGCTCGAGGACATCGCCACCCTGACCGGCGCCAAGCCCGTCATGAAGGACCTCGGCGTGGAACTCGACAAGGTCACGCTCGCCGAGCTCGGCCAGGCCAAGAAGATCGAGGTCGACGGCGAGAACACCACCGTCATCGAGGGCGCCGGCAGCACCAGCGCCATCAAGGGCCGCTGCGAGATGCTCCGCAAGGAGATCGACGCCACCGACAGCGACTACGACCGCGAGAAGCTCCAGGAGCGCCTGGCGAAGCTCGCCGGCGGCGTGGCGCAGATCAAGGTGGGCGCCGCCAGCGAGAGCGAGCTCAAGGAGAAGAAGGCGCGCGTCGAGGACGCCCTGCACGCCACCCGCGCGGCCATCGCCGAGGGCGTGGTTGCCGGCGGCGGCACCTCGTTCATCCGCGCCCTGCCCGCACTCAAGAAGCTGCGCGCGCAGCTCGAGGGTGACGAGCAGGCCGGCGTCGACCTGGTGGCCGAGGCCATCGAGGTCCCGCTGCGCACCATCGCCGACAACGCCGGCGAGAAGGGCACCGTCATCGTCGCCAAGGTCAAGGAGCTGAAGGGCAACGAAGGCTTCAACGCCCTCACCCGCCAGTTCGGCGACCTCATGAAGGACGGCGTCATCACCCCGGCCAAGGTCGATCGCTGCGCGCTGCAGAACGCGTCCAGCGTCGCCAGCCTGCTCCTGGCCACCGACTGCATCATCACCGACAAGCCGCAGCCCGCGGACGAGGCCGCCGGCGGCCACGACCATGGCGGCATGGGTGGCATGGGCGGAATGGGTGGCATGGGCGGGATGGGCGGAATGGGCGGCATGATGGGCATGTGAGCCCGCCGCATCGAATCAAGCACACACGAACACCAACAACAACCAGAAACACGGAGAACTCAGCAATGTCCACCACCCAGGTCCGTCCGCTCGAAGATCGCGTCCTCGTCAAGCCCCTCGAGGCGGAGACCAAGACCGCCAGCGGCCTCTTCCTCCCCGAGAGCGCCAAGGAGCGCCCGATGCAGGGCAAGGTCGTGGCCACCGGCCCCGGCAAGATGCTCGACAACGGCACGCGCATGACCATGCTCGTCAAGAAGGGCGACACCGTGGTGTTCGGCAAGTACGCCGGCACCGAGGTCGAAATCAAGAACGTCAAGCACATCATCGTCCGCGAGAGCGAGCTGCTCGGCGTCCTCGACTCCTGATCCAGGATTCCTGAGCCGCACCCGCACCGCACCACACGAACACCAAAGGAAGGCAGTCCAACAATGGGCAGCAGCAAGCAGATGAAGTTCACGCCGGCCGCGCAGGCCGAGCTCAAGAAGGGCGTCGACGCGATCGCCCAGGCAGTGGCCGTCACCATGGGCCCCACCGGCCGCAACGTGGTGATCGCCAAGAGCTGGGGAAGCCCCCACGTCACCAAGGACGGCGTGACCGTCGCCAAGGAAGTGGAGCTCGCCGACCCGTTCGCCAACATGGGCGCGCGCATGGTGCAGCAGGTCGCCAAGAAGACCGCCGACGTCGCGGGTGACGGCACCACCGCCGCCACCGTGCTGGCCGCGGCCATCTTCAACGGCGGCCTCCGCTTCATCGCCACCGGCGCCAACGCCGTGGCCGTGCAGCGCGGCATCAACGACGCCGCCGAGGTGGCCTGCAACGCCATCACCGAGAGCGCCAAGAAGTGCGCCGGCAAGGGTGACCTGGTGAAGGTCGCCACCGTCAGCGCCAACCACGATGCCGCCATGGGCGAGCTCATCGCCGAGGCCATCCACAAGGTCGGCGCCGACGGCGTCGTCGAGGTGGAGGAGGCCAAGGGCTACCAGACCACCCTCGACTACGTGGAAGGCATGAGCTTCGACAAGGGCTACATCTCGCCCTACTTCATGACCGACCCGAAGAAGGCCGAGTGCGTCCTGGAGAACCCCTACATCCTGATCTACGAGAAGAAGATCGGGAACCTGGCGGACCTCCTTCCGCTCCTCAACAAGATCGCCACCGCGCAGAAGCCGCTCCTCATCATCGCCGAGGAAGTGGAGAACGAGGCCCTCGCGGCGCTCGTCGTCAACCGCCTCCGCGGCGTGCTGCAGATCTGCGCCGTGAAGGCGCCGGGCTTCGGTGACCGCCGCACGGCCATGCTCGGCGACCTCGCCGTGCTGACCGCGGGCACGTTCATCAGCGGCGACACCGGCCGCACGCTCGAGTCCGTCGAGCTCAACGAGCTCGGCCGCGCGCGCAAGATCGTCGTCACCAAGGACGAGACCGTGGTGGTCGAGGGCGCGGGCAAGAAGAAGGACATCGAGGCCCGCATCGGCCAGATCCAGGCCGCGTACGACCGCTCCACCAGCGACTACGACAAGGAGAAGCTGCAGGAGCGCATGGCCAAGCTCGGCGGCGGCGTTGCCATCGTCAACGTCGGCGGCGCCACCGAGGTGGAGATGAAGGAGCGCAAGGACCGCGTCGACGACGCGCTCCACGCGACCCGCGCTGCCGCCAAGGAGGGCTACGTGCCCGGCGGCGGCGTCAGCTTCCTGCGCGCCATCGAGGCGGTGCAGGCGGCGCGCTCCAAGGCCAAGGGCGACGAGCGCTACGGCTTCGACATCATCGCCGAGGCGCTCCGCGCACCGGCGCGCCAGATCGCGCAGAACGCGGGCGTCGACGGCGACCTCGTGTGCGAGAAGGTGCTCGAGGGCAAGGGCGGCCACGGCTACAACGCGGCCACCGGCGAGTACCAGGACCTGGTCAAGGCCGGCATCATCGATCCGGCGCTCGTCTCCAAGACGGCGCTGACGAATGCCGCAAGCGTGGCGGGCCTGATGCTCACCACCGACGTGCTGGTGACCGAGCTCAAGGAAGACGCCGAGCCCGTGACCGGCGCCAAGAGCTGAGCGACGTGATTTCCCCGAGGCCGGGTCCGTGCGGCATGTGCCGCCGGGCCCGGCCTCGGGTTCTTCCGGCCACCATCGGCCGGCGCGCCCGGACCGCCGGGCAGCGGAAGCCACGAGACGGGAAGATGCGCGCATGAGCACCTCGGCCGACTACTACGAGATCCTCGGCGTCGCGCGCGATGCGAACGGCGACGAGGTGAAGCGCGCCTACCGTCGCCTCGCCATCAAGTGGCATCCCGACCAGAACCCGGGCAACGACGAGGCCGAGGTCCGCTTCAAGGAATGCGCCGAGGCCTACGAGGTCCTGAGCGATCCCGAGAAGCGTTCCGTCTACGACCGCCACGGCCACGCGGGACTCCGCGGCCGCGCGGGACACGACTTCAACTCGATGCACGTCGAGGACATCTTCTCGATGTTCAACGACATCTTCGGCGGCCAGGGCGGTGGTGGCGGCCGGCGCCAGCGCGGGCCCGCGCGCGGCTACGACCTCGAGACCGAGGTGGAGATCACCCTGGTCGAGGTGCTCGAGGGCTGCGAGCGCGAGATCCCGTTCAAGCGGCTCGAGGTCTGCAGCCCCTGCAAGGGAAGCGGCGCCAAGCCCGGCAGCAAGCCCACCGAATGCACCACGTGCGGTGGCCAGGGCCAGGTGGCGCAGAACGGCCTCGGCGGCCTGTTCCGCATGGTCACCACCTGCCCCACGTGCCAGGGTCGGCGACAGATCATCAAGGACAAGTGCAGCGAGTGCTCCGGCGCCGGACGCACCAGCGTGCAGCGCAAGCTCAGCGTCAAGATCCCGCGCGGCATCTCCGATGGCCAGGTGGTGCGCGTGGCAGGCGAAGGCGAACCGCCGCCGCCGCAGATGAGCCCGGACGGCACCGGCGTGCGCGGCGACCTCCACATCGTGGTGCGCGTTGCCGAGGACGAGCGCTTCGAGCGCCAGCAGTCGGACCTCATCACCGCGCTCGAGGTGTCCTTCGCCGACGCCGCGCTCGGCGGCACCGTCACCGTGGAGACGCTCGAAGGCCGCTCGGAGACCGAGATCGACCCGGGCACGCAGCACGGCGAGCTCTTCCGCCTCGACGGCAAGGGCGTGCCCGACCTGCGCACCGGCCAGCGCGGCGACCTGGTGGTGGTGGTGCACGTGGTGGTGCCGCGCAAGCTCACCGCCAAGCAGAAGGAGCTCATTGCGGCCCTTCGCGACACCGAGCGCCCCGCCCCGCCCGCGGCCAAGGACTCCAGGAAGGACGGCTCCAAGGGCGCGAAGCAGGATGATTCCGCGAAGAAGCGCGTCGGGTTCTGGGGGAAGATGAAGGACTCGTTGGGGAACTGAGACAGCCACGGACGCCGGAACAACGCAGACGTCGACGCACACGCACACGCGAACGCACACGCAGCACGGAACACGCCATGACCGACCACGAACAATCCCACCACCGTCCGCACGGGCACCACCACACCAAGGACAGCTCGCCCGACGAAGCGCGCCAGCACCGCCAGGCGGAATCGCAGGCGCAGCCGTTCGTGGACGACTGCGCCCCCGAGCGCGAGGAGATGCGCAGCGCCATCCACGCGCTCGAGACGGAGCTTGCCGCCGCCAAGGCCGACACGCTGCGTGCCATGGCCGACTTCCAGAACCTCCAGCGCCGCACCAACGAGCAGGAGCCGCGCATGCGGCTCAACGCCACGGGCGCCGTGGTGCGCCACGTGATCCCGGTGCTCGACCACTTCGACCTGGCACTCGCCCAGGACCCGGCCCGCATGACCGTGGCCGCGGCCGTGGACGGCATCCGCATGGTGCGCACCGAGCTCATCAAGGCGCTCGAGCGCTCCGGCGTGGAACTCATCCAGCCGACGCCCGGCGACGCGTTCGACCCGCACCAGGCCGAGGCCATCATGCACCGCCCCGCCGACGGCATCGGCAGCGGCTGCGTCAGCATGACGCTGCAGCCGGGCTACCGCCTCGGCGAGACCGTGCTGCGTCCGGCCAAGGTCGCGGTCGCGCCCTGAGCAACGCCTGCACGCCGCCTCGACCCCGCCTCGACCCTGCCTCGCCGCCGCATCGCCGCCATCAGGACATCGCATGCCCACCTACGACTACGAATGCAGCAAGTGCGGCCACGGCTGGGAGCTCTTCCAGTCGATCAAGGCGCCGCATGAAACGCACTGCCCCAAGTGCAAGCGCGCCACCGCGGTGCGCAAGATCGGCATGGGCGCGGCCATCCTCACCGGCGGGCGAGCCGCGGAACCGGCGGAGGCGCCGGCGGCGACGAGTGCGGTGAAGGACGCGGCGAAGCCCACAGCGGAGGCAAAGCCTGCGGGCGACGCCAAGCCCGCGACAGACGCGAAGCCCGGCGCCATGAAGGACGCATCCACGGCGCCCGCCGCGGCAACACCCGCCGCCCCACCGAGCACCCCCGCACCCGCGGACACCGGCAAGGTGAACTCCACCCACCCCGCGCGCGATGGCCGCGGTGCGGGAAACCTGCGCGACGCCATCGCGCGCCAGCGCGCGGCATCGGAGCGCGGCAGGAAGAATCCGTCGAAATCCCCGGCAAAGTCGATGCGTTCGAGCTCCAAGCGCGGTCGGCGATAGTACGCGCAAGTACCCTGCCTGCGTGCCCCTCCGTTACATCCAGCGCATCCAGGACCACCTCGCGTACGACAACTACCGTCCCACGGACATCGACGAGGTGCGCCGCCAGATGCGCGTCGACGCCGATGACGCGCCCGCGTTCCAGCAGGCCGTCGAGATGCTGGTGGCCGAGGGCAAGCTGCAGCTGGCCGCCGACGGCAAGCTGCGCCTGCCGCGCTACGAGGACGAGCTCGAGGGCCGCCTGAAGCTGAACCCACGTGGCTTCGGCTTCCTGGTGCCCGACCATCCGATGCGCGAGGGCGACCTCTTCATCCCGGCAGGCATGACGAAGGACGCGCTCAACGGCGACCGCGTGCGCGTCAAGGTCATCCGCAAGGGCGCCAGCCAGTTCGGCGGCAAGCCCGGCAAGGGCGCACCCGAAGGCCCCACCGGTCGCGTGCTGGAGGTGCTCGAGCGCGGCCAGCAGCGCTTCGCCGGCACGCTCACCAAGGACGGGCGCGAGTGGCTCGCGGTGCCGGACGGCCGCGCGCTCCGCGACCCCGTGGTGATCCGCGACGCGGGTGCCAAGGGCGCGAAGGCCGGCGACAAGGTGGTCTTCGAGATCATCCGCTACCCCACGGAGCTCGACTTCGCGGAAGGCGTCATCCTCGAGGTGCTCGGCGAGGCCGGGCGCCCGGACGTCGAGACGCGCGCGGTGATCGACGTCTTCAACCTGCAGACCGAGTTCGACGAGCAGTCGCTCGACGAGGCACGCACCGCCACCCGGCGCTTCGAGCTCGAGTCGAACGGCCCGTGGGAGGACCGCGAGGACCTCACCGGGAAGCTGGTCTTCACCATCGACCCGCCCGACGCGCGCGACTTCGACGACGCCATCAGCATTCGCCACGACGCCGACCGCGGCGATTGGGAGCTCGGCGTGCACATCGCCGACGTCGCGCACTGGGTCCGCCCCGGCAGCGCGCTCGACGAGGGAGCCAAGGAGCGCGGCAACAGCGTGTACCTGCCGCGCCTGGTGATCCCCATGCTGCCCGAGAGCCTCTCGAACGGCATCTGCAGCCTGCAGGAAGGCGTGAACCGCTTCTGCAAGAGCGTCTTCATCACCTTTGATTCAGGCGGCAAGCCCGTCTCGCACCGCCTCTCGAGCACGGTCATCAGGAGCCGCAAGCGCCTCACCTACATCGAGGCGCAGGCCGTGATCGACGGCGACATGCGCCGCGCGCGCGAGCACGCCCGCACCGAGACCGAGTGCGATCCGGAAGTGATCGACGCGCTGCGCCTCGCGAACCGCCTCTCCACCATCCTGCGCGAGCGCCGCCGCGCCGACGGGATGATCGCCCTCAACCTGCCGGACGTGGATCTCCTCTTCGACGATGCCGGCAACGTGAAGGGCGTCGAGCGCGAGGACACGAGCTTCACGCACACGCTCATCGAGATGTTCATGGTGGAGGCCAACGAGGCGCTGGCGCGCACGTTCAGCGACCTTGGCCTGCCGCTCCTGCGCCGCATCCACCCGGAACCCACCTTCGGCGACATGGAGATGCTGCGCACCTTCGCGCGCATCGCCAAGTTCCGCCTGCCCGAGGAGCCCACGCGCCGCGACCTGCAGGCCCTGCTGCAGGCCACCGCCGAGGGCGAGGCCGCGCGCGCCATCCACTTCGCGGTGCTGCGCACGCTCTCGAAGGCCACCTACTCGCCGGCGCTCGTGGGCCACTACGCGCTCGCCAGCGAGCACTACGCGCACTTCACGAGCCCCATCCGCCGCTACCCCGACCTCACGGTGCATCGCGCGCTCGCCGCGTACCTCGATGCCACCGAGAACGGGACCGCCACCGGCGGCAAGAAGCGGCGTGACCTCGCCAACCGGCTCCAGGCCGACGACCGCGTCATCGACGAGAGCTCGCTCGTCAAGATCGGCATGCACTGCAGCGAGACCGAGCGCAACGCCGAGGAGGCCGAGCGCGACCTGCGCAGCTTCCTGGTGCTCAGCTACCTGAAGGAACACCGCATGGCGGACACCTTCGACGCGCTGGTCACCGGCCTGAGCGGCACCACGCTGGTGTTCCTGAGCCTCGAGGAGTTCCTCGCCGAGGGCGCCGCGCGCGTCAGCGAACTGCCCGCCGGCGCGCAGCGCGCCGACCGCTGGATCCTCAACGACCTGACGGGCCGCCTGATGGCGCCGCGCAGCGGCATGTCGATCGGCCTGGGCGACCGCGTGCAGGTGACGATCGCCATGATCGACCTGGCCGCGCGCAAGATGGACCTGACGGTCACCAAGCTCTCGCCGCGCAAGGACCTCGACAACCTGAGCCCGCGCGACCTGACCAACGTCCGCCAGACGAAGGCCGGCAGCTCCCCGCGCGAGGGCGGTGGCTTCGCCCCCGGCCAAGGCGAACGCGGCCGCAAGGGCCGCGACCGCTCGAAGTACAAGCAGGGCCGCCGCGGCAAGCGCAGCTGGTGAATCGTGAAATAGGTGCCGTGTTAATGCGGCACCTATTTCCACCACATTGGTGTCGTATGCATGGGGCGCCCATTTCTAAATAGGTGCCGCATTAACACGGCACCTATTTCGTGGGCGCGCGCCTCGCAGGGCTACCATTCGCCCCCATGATCCACGCGACCGCCCTGCTCCTCCTGGCCCTGCAGAACGCCCCCGCGCCCCAGCCCGCCGCGTCCCCGACGCCGGTGGTGCCTGCCGACCAATCGACCACCCCCGCCGAGAGCAAGCCCGACCTCGCCCGCTCCCTCGAGCGCGCCGGCGACAACGCTGCGGAACTCAAGCGCGCCATCGAAACCATCGAGCCCGCCTTCCGCGCCGACATGGAGTGGCTGGTCTCCACCATGCCCGAGATCGACCTCAAGTCGCTCAAGGCCGACTTCCTGGTCAAGAACGTCCGCCTCGCCGAACGCGCGCGCGCCGAGGCGCCGTGGGGCAAGGCCATCCCGGAATCCATCTTCCGCCAGTACGTGCTGCCCTACGTCAACGTCAACGAACGCCGCGATGACTGGCGGCAGGACTTCTTCGATCGCTTCACGAAGGAAGCCTGGAAGTTCAAGGATCCCATCGACGCCACCAAGTGGATCAACGACCATCTGCCCGACGCGCTCAACGTCCACTTCCACGCCACCAAGCGCAGGAAGCCGGACCAGTCACCGTACGAGAGCATGGAGCTCAACTACGCCAGCTGCACCGGGCTCAGCATCCTGGTGATCGATGCCTGCCGCGCCTGCGGCATTCCCGCACGCATGGTCGGCTGCCCCGCGTGGAAGAAGGTGCAGGGCAACCACAACTGGGTCGAGGTCTGGTGGGACCGCTGGCACAACGTCGGCGACTCGGGCAGCGACCCGCGCGGCGTCGACTGGGTGGAGGAGCGTTGCCGAACGGAAACCGATCCCGACGACTGGGTCCACGCGGTCTACGCCGCCGTCTGGCGCCCCACCAACACCAAGTACCCGCTCGTCTGGGCCTTCGAGATCGAATACGTCCCGGCCGTGAACATCACCCGCTTCTACACCGATGCCGTGACCCACGAAGTGAGCGTTCCGGGCGGCGGGCCAGCAGAGATCACCGTGATGTGGGCGGGCGAACTGGTGGTCCGCGCGAAGGCAGGTGCTGATGGGAAGGCGAAGCTTCCGCTTGCGCGTGGTGGGCAGTTCGAGGTGATATTTGTGAAGCCGGACGGGAGCGTGGTCATGCAGGTCGTCAAGCCGTGATGACGACGGGCTGAGCGCGCGAGGGCGAGACCGCGCATTGAGGGCTCGACATATTTTCGCGTAATGGCATTCCCGCAGGGGACTGGCCCCATCGCCTTGCGGGGCGGGCGGCATGGCGCCGCCACTGCCCCTCCGGCGAGGGGGCCAGGGACCCAATGCGCCAATGGCGTCGGCTCGGCAATGGCCTCACCGCCGCGCTTGAGTTTCAGCTTGAACGTGAATTCACGTGCATGTCACGTGTGCGAGCACCCGCAGCGAGCACGGGATCCCTGGCCCGCGGCGTCGCCAACCGCGAAGTCCGGCAGCTGCGGCCCTGAGTAGTCCCGGGTGCCGCCCGGACGAGCGGTTGTCGTCGAGGCCGAGCGCAGCCGGGTGGAGCGAGGCCGTCCGCGGGCGAGGGGTCCCGCGCACAGCGAAGGGTGCGGTGGAACTTCAACCGTACGTACGAACAAGCGTTCCTGGCACCAACTCCCGGTCAATCAGCTCGGCCACGGACAGTTCGTCACCTTCGTCGCCCACGCCGGTCCAAAGACTTCCGCGAGGAAGTCCTTCACCATCGCAAAGCTGCGCGCGTCGGCAAGCGGGTTGTACTGCATGCCGCCCTTCGGATCCTGCGCGCCGGGGTTCGTGAATGCGTGGCCGCAACCGCCGAACGCGTGGAGCTGCCAGTCGGCGCCGTGGTCGTGCATCTCGCGCGCGAACGCATTCACGCTCTCAGGCCGCGCCATCGGGTCGTTCCAGCCGTGGAGCGCCAGGACGCGCGCCGTGATCTGCGCAGCGCTCGGCAGCTTCGCGGCATCGGGCGCGCCGAGCAATCCGTGCAGGCTGACCACACCGCGCACGCCGGGCATGGCCGCGCGGGCCACGTCGAGCACGCAAAGGCCGCCGAAGCAGAAGCCGATGGCGCCGATGCGGTCGCCGTCGACCATCGGCAGCGACTTCAGGTGACGCAGCGCGGCTTCCGCGCGCTTGCGAAGCTCCGCGCGGTCGTTGACGAGCGGCGTCATCAGCGCGCCGTTCTCGGTGGGATTGGTGCCGCGCTTGCCCCTGCCGTACATGTCGACAGCGAGCGCCGCGTAGCCGTGCTCCGCGAGCCACTCGGCCTTCTCCTGCTCGAAGGCCGAGCATCCCGACCACTGGTGGAACACCAGCACGCCCGGGCGCCGCTTGTCCTTGGCGCCGTCGAATGCCAGGTAGCCCTCGAATTCGGTCGATCCGTCGCGGTAGATCTCGTTCGCTGCGTGCATGTCATCTCCTGTGGAAGCGTGGCCCGGAACGCGGCGCATCGTATGGAAGCGGCGGCTTCGGGAGCGATCCGAAAATTCCGCAGGAAAAAAGGCGGCGAGTGCCGGTGCCATTCCGCAGCCGCCCGACGATGTGCCGCATGAGTCACCGAATCCTCTCAACGGCCGTGCTCACGGCCTCCATTCCCGTCCTCCTGGCAGCGGCGCCCGTCGTGCACTCGGGCGAGGCGCCGCGCTGGCGACCGGTGCGCACGGAATCCCCGCTGCGCCCGGTCGCCGGCACCTACGGGCCCGCACTCGCGGCATCCGACGGCCGCCTTTGGATCGGCCCGGCGCGCGACACGGATGTCGGCGACGGACCGCCGCAGGTCACGGCCGTCGGCGTGCGTGCGGGATTCGGTCTTCCCTCGTTCGGTACGGCGGCGGTCGGTCATCCGTCCGCCGACCGGACGGCGGGGTTCGGGCTCGCGCTCTCTGCGGCCGGCGGCGTGTGCATGGTGGGATCGCCGCATGCAGGCTGCCGCGAGCGCGGCTGCGACTCGGGGCAGGTGCACCTCCTCTCGCCCGATCACGACGGATCGTGGACGGTGGAACAGGTGCCCTGCCCCGAACCCGAGCCGGCGTCGGAGTTCGGCGCCGCGGTGGCCACGGACGGCCAGACGCTGGTGGTGGGTTCACCTCGCGCGGATTCGCCCGAGCGCGACGCAGGCACGGTGGACGTATTCGACGTCGGGCCGGCACCCGACCGTGCCGTCACGCACGTGGCGCGCATCCGACCGCCCTCCCCCGCCGCCAGCGCGCGTTTCGGCGCCGCCGTGGCAGTCAACGGCGACTGGATCGCCATCGGCGAACCCGGCGCCGGCGCCTTGCCGACGCGCCCCGGCGCCGTCCACCTGCTGCACCGCACCGCCGCCGGATGGCAGCTTGCACAAACCTTGCACGCACCCGCGAGCGCGTTCGGCTGGTACGGAGCCAGCGTCGCGCTCGCGGGAGGCGTGATGATCGTCGGCGCACCGGTGGCGAGAGCCACAGAAGCCCGCATCAGCTGCGGTGCGGCCGTCATCCACGCGCTGCGCGGCGGCACGTGGCACGTCGAGCGCGTGATCGCCGACCCCGCGGCTACTCCCGGCGATGGCTTCGGCATGTCGGTCGCGCTCCACCAGGGCTGGGCCGCCATCGGCGCACCCGGCGACGATTCCCGTGGCGAGGATGCCGGCTGCGCATGGATCACGCCGGTGCGCGGCGAAACACTCGCGCGACTCGATGCACGCACACCTCATCCGGGCGACGGCTTTGGCGCGGGGCTGGCCTTCGGCGCCGCTGCAGGCTCGGCGCGCCTGGGCCCCACGCGGTTCCTGGCGGTCTCCTGCCGCGAAGATCCTGAGCGCCCCTCCACGCCGGGCGCCGTCCAGCTCTTTGCTCTCTTCGAACCTCAGCCCGTACTGCTTGCGCAATCGGCCGGGCCGCAGTCCATGTCCGCATCCTCCATCGCCATGGCGGCGGATGCATCGGTGACCACGGCCGGCGCCCAACCGGCGGACTGCGCACGTGCCTCGACCTCGGCGCCGTAATGGTGATCGATCACCGCCGCCCATTCCGCGGCGTCGTCGCAACGAATGAACGCCGACTTCACCTGCTGCGCATACGGATGGTGCTGCGCGAACTTGATGCCGAACTTCCGCATGTGGCGGCTGGTGCGACGCGCGCCGTGGATGATCTCGCTGAAGCGGTAGTGCGCCAGGAGCGTCTCGCGCTGTTCCGCGATGGACGGGCCCACCGGCGGGCGCCCGGCCATCATCTCGCGCGCCTGCCGGAAGATCCACGGATTGCCGATGCATCCGCGTGCCACGCTCACGCCGTGCACGCCGCACATGTCCATCATGCGGAAGATGTCGAGCACGGTCCAGATGTCGCCCGAACCGAAGATCACGCGGTCCGGACGCCGCGACACCAGGTCGCGCAGGAACTCCCACCGCCCAGGTCCCAGGTACTTCTGCTCCACCGTGCGGCAATGCACCGTGGCCCATGCGTAGCCCATCTCGTACGAGGCATCGAAGATCCGCTCGAAGTTCGCGGCCATCTCCGGAGTGTCGTTGAACGAGCGCCGCAGCTTCACGGTGCACGGGATGTGCGCCGGCACCGCATCGCGCACCGCGCGCAGGACGCCGATCGCATCCTCCGGGAACGCCAGGAAGTGTCCGCCGCGCGCCTTGCGCTTGATCTTCTTCACGGGGCACGCGAGATTGACGTCGATCACCTCGTGCCCCATGCCGGCCAGGATCTCCGCACCACGCGCAATCTCGTCGGGCCAGCTCCCCATGATCTGCCCGGCAAGCGGATGGTCGTCGAGGCTCGCCGCGCGGTTGTCCTCGATCTCGCCCATCCCGATCTCGCTCGCGATCAGGTCCGGGTCTTCCTTGCGCCTGCCCTTGCCGCCGTTGATGAGCGTGCGGTCAAGCAGCGCCTCGGTCACGCAGAACGGCGCACCGTGCATGCGCGCCACCAGCCGCATGGCGCCGTCGGAATAGCCCGCGAGCCCCGCCTGGAAGAACGGCGCATCGAATCCCGGCACCGCGGCCGGAATGCGCGGGTCGATGCGCATGGCGCGAGCCGTCTCCTCGACGGGCCGGGACAGCTCACGAGGCGGAATGCGGGATGGATTGAGTTCGACGCCCATGGCTGTGCGGCTCGGGCACGCGGCTCCAACGGCACGGGCCGCGCGGCGCGCCCTGCACCGATTTCGTGGATACTACGCACGCGATGCGCGCTTTCCGCCAGAGACTCGCCAACTGCCTCCCGCCCGCGGCGGCAATCGCCATGGCCGCGGCCGCAACGGTCACCACCGGCTGCCAGCGCTACCCGTATGACCCGGAGAAGGCCACGCGCCCCTATCCCAGCCAGCTCGCGCAGGGCTCGCTTGCGGACATCCAGGTCATCCCGAACATCAACGGCGGCACGCTGAAGCTGGTGAACGCCACGGCCGTCTCGTACTCCAACTTCGACCTATGGATGAACCGCCGCTACATGCGCCACGTCGACGCATTGCCCGCGGGACAGACCGTCGAGCTCCCCATCGACACCTTCTGGGACGAGCGCGGCGAAGGCCCGTTCCCCGGCGGCTGGCTGCGCTACTACGACCCCACCCCGGTCATCCTGGTGCAGATCCAGTCCGGCCCCGACACGCCCCTCGTGGGCCTGATCGCCAAGCCGCCGGACACGGACAAGCGTTAGAGATTGGTGCTCGGAACGCCCGTCACTCATTTCCATTGATGTTCCACGGCACCCTTCGCTGCGCGCGGATGGTAGCACTCGTGACATTCACGATGAATCTCAGCACCACGCGCGGCGGTGAGGCCATTGCCGAACCGACGCCATTGGCGCAACCGGTGCCTGGCCCCCTCGCCGGAGGGGCAGTGGCGGCGCCATGCCGCCCGCCCCGCAAGGCGATGGGGCCAGTCCCCTGCGGAATCGACATCCGAGTCCCCTGCGGGATCGACATCCCAGTCCCCTGCGGGATCGACGTCCGAGTCCCCTGCGGGAACGGCATCGCTGATGCCCCCCGCACGTCATCAATCTCATCTCATCATCAGGGCGTATTGCCAGACAGCATGTACGCACGCCGCAGCACGCCCATCGCCAGGTCGGCAATGAACGGATCCGGCGCGAACGTCATGCTCGACCACGCCTTCACGATCACCTGGTGCGCGCCCAGGAACCCGGCCGGCTCGTTCGAAGCCGCCGTGCCGTTCGCTGCCACGGCCGTGCCGCCGGCAGGGCCCGCCGCGGTGTTCGGGCTGATCTGGATCTCGACCACCGTCGGCGACATGGTGTCGCAGTAGTAGAGGAACTCCAGGCGCCCGGCGCGCGGGTTGCTGCCTTCGGTGCCGGCCACGGCGCCGCCACGACCGACGGGATGGAACCCCTCGCTCAGCAGCGCTCCCTTGGCCTCGGCCACCAGTTGTTCACGCGTTCCCTCCACGGCCATGCGCTGCGAACAGCCGCCCATCAACCCGGAAACCAGGGCGAGGACGGAGAGCAGGAGGAACGCGGGGCGAAAGAACATCGATGCAACTACCGCCCACCCGCCCCCGGGTTGCGCGCACGATTCCGATGTCTGATAACACGAGCGGCCAGAAACCCACACCCCGTCACTTCAGCCCAAGCCGCTCCCGCTTCGATTCCCACTCCGCCTGCTCGCGCTTGTTGTCGGTCGCGAGCGGCTTGCCGGAGCGCACCGCCTCGATCTCGAGCCGCGTGAGGTGCATCGACTCCAGGCGATAGTCCTCGAACGCCTCCGCGCTCACGGGCACGATCGGCTTCAGGAGCTCGTACATCGCCTTCGCGAAGACCTGGATCTCCCACTGCGCGTGCGGATCCATGCGGAGCGAGAGGAAGTGGAAGATGTTGTGCAGGTCGCACTTCCAGTACCACTCGGTGTAGACGCTCACGGGGAGCGCCGCGCGCGCCAGCTCACGGGCCACGCCCTTCTCGGTGAGCGAGAGGTAGTCCTTGTAGAGGTGCTCCGCGTTGTCGAGGAGCTTCATGAACTCCTCGGCGGTACCCACGTCGATCGGCTCGTCGCCGCCCTGGCGGTTCGACTTCGACTGCTTGCGCACCGACTCGAGGTCCGGGCGATAGAAGCGGTCCGGCACGATCGAGTAGCGCGCCGAGTATTCGTTGACGTTCGCGGTGCGGTGGCGGATCCACTGGCGCGCGATGAAGATCGGCATGGCGATGTGGAACTTGAACTCCACCATCTCGAACGGCGTCGAGTGCCGGTGCCGCATCAGGTAGCGCACCAGGCCCCGGTCCTCGCTCACCTGCTTGGTGCCCTCGCCATAGCTCACGCGCGCGCTCTGCACGATGGCGAAATCCGCGGTCTTTCCCTCGGGAACCAGGCGCGGCATGCAGTCCACCAGCGCCACGAAGCCGTGGTCGAGGCAGGGGATCTCCATGCGCCCTGCCCCGTTCATCACGTCGCGGAGCGGGGCCTCCGGTGGCACGATCTTGATGGCGGGCGCTGCGTGTGCGGCGGCATGGCCGTTGGTCTGGATGCTGGTCACTTCGAAGAACTCCTCTCGCCGGTGGATGCGCCACTGCGCATCCGGTCGCGGGCGTACTCGGCGAACCAGCCGTTCACGGCTTCCACCGCGCCGAAGGTGCTCGGGCTGCCCTTGGTATTCAGGTTGGGCACCACGTCGGGCGTTGCGCCCCACGTGATGCCGACGGTCTTGACTGCCTCGGCGAGCGGCGTCGCGGCCAGCCCGCCCAAGGCGGATTCCTGCGTCGAAGGCCACGGCTTGCCCGCAGGCGGCATCGACGACGCCGCGGCCGCACCGGCCACCAGCGCCGCGTCCGACGTGGGAAACGCGCCGTCGTTGGAACTTGCATAGCAGAGGATCGACCACGCCACGCTGCGCAGCGCGGCGTCGGTGACCCGCGCCTGCGCGCGCGATTCCTGCGTGACCACCCGGCTCCAGATGATGATCGCCACGCACATGGCGACGAACACCGCTGCCACCACCATGATGATCCGGCGGTTGCGGGCCGCCAGCTCCGGCGTCATCGGCTCCGGCATGATCTCGTTCATCGCTCGATTTCCTCGGCCAGCATGCGCTGGCGCTCGCGGCGCTTCTCTGCATCCACGCGCGGATCGCACTCCGGCACCGCCAGGAGCAGGCGCTTGGTGTACGGGTGCTGCGGGTTGCCGATCACATCCTCGCGCGAACCTTCCTCCACGATCTTGCCGTCCTTCATCACCGCAATGCGGTCGCAGATGTGGTGGATCACCGCCATGTCATGGCTGATGAAGAGGTAGCTCAGGCCGAACTGCTGCTGCAGGTCGGCGAGCAGGTTGAGGATCTCGCTCTGGACGCTCACGTCGAGCGCGCTGGTGGGCTCGTCGCAGACGATCATCTTGGGCTGGAGCGCCAGCGCGCGCGCGATGCCGATGCGCTGGCGCTGGCCGCCGGAGAATTCGTGCGGGTACCGGTCGGCCGCCGCGCGCCACAGGCCGCAGCGCTCGAGGAGCGCCTCGACCCGCTCGCGCAGCTCGTCGCCCGAGGCCATGCCGTGCACCTCGAGCGGCTCGCCCACGATGCTGCCGACGCGCATGCGCGGGTTTAGGCTGCCGCCCGGATCCTGGAAGATGATCTGCATGTCCCGGCGCAGGCGGCGCATGCTGGCCGAGTCCTGGCGGAAGACGTCCTTGCCCTCGAAGAGCACCTCGCCGCCGGTGGCCTGCTGCAGCGCCAGGATGGTGCGTCCCACCGTGGTCTTGCCGCAGCCGGACTCGCCGACCAGGCCCAGGGTCTCGCCGCGCCTGATGGTGAAGCTCACCCCGTCAACGGCCTTGTGATGGCCCACGACGCGCTGCAGGAACCCCTTGCGGATCGGGAAGTAGGTGCGAAGCCCGCGGACATCGAGGATCACCGGCTCGTCGCTGCCGGGGGTCGGGGATTCATGGGCGTTCGCCACCATGGGAACAGGATGCTATCCGGCCCACCCCCACCGTTCCCGCCGTCAGCGCAGCGGAATCTCCACGTCCCGCTCGGTGCCGTCCGGACGGACCACCGTCACCTGCACGGAAGGCGGCGCGGTCAGGCGGGAGCGCCCGATGGCGCTCCGGGTCAGCCGCACCCAGAGATCGTCCATGGAGGTGACACGGAGCCCCTCGAGCGCCACGATCAGCGAGCCCGCGGGAATGTCCGCCGCGATGGGCCCCTGCGACTCGCGCACGTCGACGCCGCGGCGGCCGTCGCGCTTGCCGTCGGCGAGCGCGGTGAGCCCCGCGCGTTCGAACGCCGTGACGAAGAGCCGCGCGTTCACGTTCGGGTCCATCGTGCCAAGCACCGCGCGCACCTTGAGGCGCGCACCGTTCGGGTCGGCCGCTTCGCCGCGCCACACCTCGAGCGGCAGTTCGGATCCCGGCCGCTTGGTGCCGATCTCGCTCATCACTTCGTCGCTTGCGCCGATGCGCTGGCCGCCGATGGACATGATCACGTCGCCGACGCGAAGCCCCACCGCCGCCGCGGGGCTGCCGACAGACACCGAGGTGATCACCGCGCCCTCGCCCGTGAAGTGCTCGGCCACGGTGCGGAACGCCGGGTCGCGCGCGGCGAGCGACGCAATGCGCCGCAGGTCCATCACGCTCACGCCGAGGAACCCGCGCTTCACCGCGCCGTGCTCGATGAGCTGCGTCACCACGTTCTCCGCGATGGCCATGGGAATCGCAAGCCCGATGCCCGCGAACTGCCCGCTTCCGACGGAACTCCCGCGCCCCGTGGCAATGGCCGTGTTCATGCCGATCACGTTGCCGTGCGTATCGGTGAGCGGGCCGCCGGAATTGCCCGGATTGATGGCCGCATCCACCTGGATGAAGCTCTCGTACTCCACCTCGGCCAGGCCGGCGCTGCGGCCCACGCCCGAGACGATGCCGCTCGACATGCTGAAGCGGAACTCGAACGGCGAGCCGAACGCAAAGACCATGTCGCCCTGCGCAGGCAGCGCGGAAGAACGCCGCGCCGGAAGCAGGCCGTCCGCCGTCACGCGCAGCACCGCAATGTCCGTGCGCGGGTCGAGGCCCACGAGCGTTGCCGGGTGCAGCGAACCATCATGGAGCTGCACCTCGAGCGCCGTGGCGCCGTCCACGACGTGCGCGTTGGTCACCACGTGTCCGTCCGCGTCCCAGATCCAGCCAGAGCCCGACTGCGTGAATTGCCGCACGCCGAGGCGGCCCTTCGATTCGCCGGCAACGCTCACGTGCACCACCGCGGGCTCCACCGCATCGCCGATGTCGCGGATGGCCGCGCTCATGGCGTCGAGCACGTTGGTACCGGCCAAGCGCGTGGATGCCGCTTCCATGCTGCGCGCCGTGCGCTCCACCTGCGCCATGCGCATGAGGGCCGGCACGGTCCAGAGCGCCGTCGCCGCCGCCGCCAGCAGCAATGCCGCCGGGAGCGCGCGCGCCAGTCGTGATTCGCTCATGAGACGTGCCCGGCCAGCTGCTGCAGGCGGGCCAGTTCGTCCGGGGCAATGGTGTACGGGTGCTCGCCCAGCTCGCCATCGCGCACGCGCTCGCGCCAGAGCTTGGCGGCGCGCTCGATCTCCGTGCCCACCGCGGCGAGCGGCTTCGCGAAGGCCGGCTGCCAGTGCGTGAGGCCCAGCAGGTCGTTGAGCACCACCACCTGCCCGTGGCACGCAGGGCCCGCGCCGCAGCCGATCACCGGCACCGTGGCGCGCTCCACCACCATCTGCGTGACTTCGGCGGGGCACGCCTCCACCAGGATCATGCTCGCGCCGGCGGCCTCGAGCGCCGCGGCATCGTGCAGGACGCGCAGCGCGGTCTCCGCGCTGCGGCCGGTGCTCACGTAGCCGCCCTTCATCTTGGCCTGCTGCGGACGGCTGCCCACGTGCGCCACCACGGGAATGCCCGCGCGCGCCATCTTCTCGACGAGCGGCGCAAAGGTGCGGTCCGCCTCGATCTTCACGCAGTCCGCGTTGCCCTCGGTCATGAAGCGGCCCGCGTTGCGCAGGGCCTCGGCATCGTCGGCCTGGTAGCTCATGAACGGCATGTCGGCCATCACCACGCGCGAGGGCGCGCCGCGCTTGACGGCGGCGGTGATCATCACCATGAAGTCGAGCGGCGCGTGCACCGTGGACGTGTGGCCCAGGATCATCTCCGCGGCGGTGTCTCCCACCAGGAGCACTTCCACGCCCGCCTTCTCCAGCCAGCGCGCCGTGGTGGCGTCGTAGCAGGTGAGGCACGAGAATCGCCCGCCCGCCTTTGCGGTGCGGAACAGGTCACGCAGCGTGATCGCCGTCGGGAAGTCGCCCATGGCCCAAATTGTAGGAGGCCGTGCTCAGCGCCGCATCGGGTTCATGACCACGTTATCGCGACCACAGACGATCAGATCCGCGATCTCGATCGCTTCCTTGAAGCTTTCCTGCGCCTGTTCCAGGTTGAAGACCGGCGAGATCACCTTGCCCTCGGAGAGGTGCTCGTGCGTGGCCACCGCATCGCCCGCCACCAGCACCGTGACCGCCGGCTGCGGCAGGAGCAGCCCGCACGAGCCGGGCGTCACGCCGTAGAGCGGGAAGAGGTCGACGCCCTCGGCAATCCGATCGGGCGCAGGCTTGCAGCGCTGCAGCGTGGCAACCTCCGCGCGCAGCGATGCGGCCAGGTCGCCGTCGCCGGACTCCTCGGCCTCCTGGTACTTGCCGACAAGCTGCGCACCGATGGCCTCGCGCTCGAGCTCGCCCACGTACCACTGCGCATCGTCGAAGGCGGCAAGCCCACGGCGGCGCATCGGGTGGAAGTTCGTCAGGAAGACATGCGTGATCGCCTCGGGCTTGAGCCCGCTGCGCTCGGCAAGCCGCGGCACCAGGATCTGCTCGGGCAGCGACGGATCCACCAGGATCTTGGCGTCGCCCGCATCGATGAGCACCGTGGTGGCATGCGCCGGCCGCACGTCGCCGCGCTCCCCCCACAGCGGATTGTGCGCGAGCGTGCCGATCGAGATGACGCGGAAGGTGGCCATGGAACGTCGCAGTCTACGGACCCGCCGACGTCACCCCTCCCCGCCCCCATGATGCTCCGCCGCCAGCATCCCCAGCGGGTTGCGCGGGTCCGCCTTCTTCCGTGCCAGCGCCTCGATCACGCGCTTGGGCACCAGCGGCTCCAGCTTGTCGAGCGTGCCGCCGAAGGCCGCGATCTGCTTGATGAGGCTCGAGCTGGTGTACGCGTAGTTCTCGCCGGTCACCACGAACACCGTCTCGATGTTCGCCACCTGCCGGTTGGTGATGGCCAGCTGGCACTCGCTCGCCAGGTCGCTCACGTTGCGGATGCCGCGGATGATGGCCACCGCACCCACCGAGCGCGCGAAGTCCACGGTGAGGCCGGAGTACGTCTCCACGCGCACGGGTGCGCCGCCCGGCGCCGACTTCACCAGGTCCGCCACGCACGCGCGCGCCAGGTCCAGGCGCTCCTCGAAGCTGAAGAGCGCGGGCTTGCTCGGGTTGTGACCGATGGCCAGCACGATCTCGCTGAACATACCGCGCGAACGCTCCAGCACGTCGAGGTGCCCAAGCGTGATCGGGTCGAAGCTGCCGGTGTAGACCGCGAGGTGGTGCTTCATGGCTCGTGTTTCCGGGTGGTTCCGGGTGATTCGGATCGAATGCGCGCGTGCCGACACTGGGTTCCGCGCGTCCACAGACCGCACAGACGGAACACCCACTGCGAAGGCTAGCGCAGGGGCGGGGTCTTATCGGGTGGGCCCGAAACAGGCAACAAAAATGCACGCACATTGCTTGCGGCGCGGCCGGTGGAATCGATTCTTTTCATGTCTCGGGTGCACGAGAGGGTTGCACCCGGGACAACAAGGAATACGCGATGCGGAGCTTGGAAAAGGGAACCGCATCGCCACGTGCGGGATCGTGATCGGTCTCGACCCCGCACCGACAAGCAAAGGGCCCGTGAAGTGAGGGCCCCCGAACACGGGCCCGAGCATTGTGGGCCCACGACATACGGGCCCGCTGCACGCGGGCCCAACGGAACTTGGGCCGAGCAGTCTGGCCCGACAATCCCTGGATCGGCCCCGTCTCGGTTGGATGCCTCCCCGAGTCGGGGTTTCCATTTTTTGGGATGTGGATGGTCCCGCCGGCGTCGCGCCACTCGCGTCGCAACGCGCTGCAGCGCACCTCCGCGCGCACCCGCGTCAATCCCTCAGGTGCCCGAGCCCGCTCGCCCGCAGCACGTTCCGGAAGCTGTCGCTGAAGACGAAGTTGTGCTCGGGGAAGGCCAGGCC
>CAMBSR010000003.1 GCA_945870475.1 Phycisphaera mikurensis NBRC 102666 | reverse complement strand
GATCAGAACTTGATCTTGCTGGTGCCGAGCGAGCCGTGGTCGTCCATGCCGCCGCGGGTCGGGCGCAGGGCCGGGTCGCGCGCGGGGCGACGCTGGTTCGGATCCTCTTCCGCACTCGCACCCCACTGGGCGCGCTTGAGGCTGAGGCCGATCTTGCGGTCCTCGGTGTCGACGCGCAGGATCTTGACCTCGACCTCCTGGCCGGGCTTGACGACGTCCTGCGGGTTCTCCACCTTGGCATCCGAGAGCTCGCTGATGTGCAGCAGGCCCTCGAGACCGTCCTCGAGCTCCACGAAGACGCCGAAGTTGGCGATCTTGGTGATCTTGCCCTTGACGATCATGCCCGGGCGGTAGGCGCTCGGGATGGCCTCGGTCCACGGATCCTCGGTGAGCTGCTTGACGCCCAGGCCGATGCGCTGCTTCTCCTGGTCGACTTCCAGGATGACGCACTGGACGCTGTCGCCCTTCTTGTAGAGCTCGTTCGGGTGCGCCACCTTCTTGGTCCAGCTGATGTCGCTGACGTGGAGCAGGCCGTCGATGCCCGGCTCGATCTCGACGAACGCGCCGTAGTTGGAGAGGTTGCGGACCTTGCCCTCGATGACGGAGCCGCGCGGGTACTTGTCGGCCACGAGCTCCCAGGGGTTGACCTCGGTCTGCTTCATGCCGAGCGAGATCTCGAGCTTGTCCTTGTTGATCTCGAGGACGACGACATCGACCTCGTCGCCGACCTGCACCAGCTCGCTCGGGTGGTTCACGCGGCGCGTCCAGCTCATCTCGCTGACGTGCACGAGGCCCTCGATGCCCTCTTCCAGCGCCACGAAGGCACCGTAGGACATGAGGCTGACCACCTTGCCCTTGACGCGGCTGTTGACCGGGTACTTCTTCTCGATCTCTTCCCAGGGCGACGTTTCCTTCTGCTTCAGGCCGAGGGCGATCTTCTCGCGCTCACGGTCGATGTTCAGGATCTTCACCTCGACCTCGTCGCCGATCTTGACGACCTCGGTCGGGTGGTTGACGCGGCCCCAGCTCATGTCGGTGATGTGGAGCAGGCCATCGAGGCCGCCGAGGTCGATGAACGCGCCGAAGTCGGCGATGTTCGTGACCGTGCCGCGGACGATGTCGCCTTCCTTCACGGCGCCGAGCAGCTTGCTCTTGGCGGCGTCGCGCTCTTCCTCGATCAGCTTGCGGCGGCTGATGACGATGTTCTTGCGCTCCTCGTCGATCTTGAGGATCGACGCGCGGACGTTGCGGCCCACGTAGTCGCCGATGTCGCCGGGACGGCGCACGTCGACCTGCGAGGCCGGCAGGAAGACCGGCACGCCGATGTCGACGAGCAGGCCGCCCTTGATCTTGCGGAGGACCTTGCCCTCCACGACGTCGCCTTCCTTGCGCGTGACAAGGATCTGCTCCCAGCCGCGGATGCGGTCGGCCTTGCGCTTGGAGAGGACGACGGAACCTTCCGAGTCCTCCATCTGCTCGAGGAGGACTTCCACTTCGTCGCCGACGGCGACGCCGGTGTCCTCGAACTCGGCCTTGTCGACCTGTCCTTCGCTCTTCAGGCCGACGTCGACGATGACGAAGTCGCCGGACATGCCGACGACGCGTCCCTTGAGGATGCTGCCCGGCTCGATTGACTTGGGCTCGGCGCCGTCAATGGCGCTGCCGGACTGGATGCCGGCGAGGAGCGAGGTGAGTTCTGCGTCATCGAGGCCAATGTCCTCGATCAGGTTGTAGTCGACCATGATGTCTTTCTGGTGGTGCGTGGCTGGCCGTGACGACGCACGTCGTCATGCGGCGGTGCGATTGCCCCCGCAACGGCGCAGGGGGCAGAACGTCAGAGGGTACAGGAAGCGGGCGAAGGGCCGATGGGGGAAGGGAGCGGGGGTGGTGGAGAGGGGTGCGGGGATGCCATCCGATAACGGATCTGCAAGCGCTTCACCCTCAATCCCCGCGATCGAGCGACGCCTGGATCTGCGTCAGCGGCTCGTCCTCGTCGATCGACGCATGCTTCTTCGCCCCGCGGTCGAAGCCGGCCATCTTTGCGCGCATCCCGCGCCACTGCCAGGCGAAGCCGGCCGCGCCCACGATGTTCACGGCAAAGCACACGGCGAAGGTCAGGTGCGAGACGCCGGAGACATCCAGCCACTTGTAGAGCGCCACGGCCGCGAACGGCGCGATCACGCCGCGGATGCCATTCAACGTGACGTGGACGCTCATGTAGAGGGCGTCGCGCTCGGGGCTGGCGAAGTCCTGGTGGCCGATGTTCCAGGCGATGGAGCCGCCCGCGAAGCCCACGCCGAGCATGGCTCCCGAGACGTAGAAGAGCCACAGCGATTCCGTCCACGCCGCCAGCCACATGACGCCCGCCGCGGTCACGAAGCTCCAGCCGTGGATCGACCGGAACTTCACGATGTGCACGCGGTCCAGGAGCCGCGCCCACACCGGGATGATGATCGGCATGGTCATCAGCGGGATGATGGTGGTGGCCAGGATGGCTTGCAGGTAGCTCGCACCCAGGCGGTCCTCCAGGAAGATGGCCTGCGGCGCGCCGATCATCAGGTTGCCCAGACCGAAGACGAACATCCACGCCATGAAGGTGCGGTAGGGGCCGTCCTTCACCAGCACTTCCCAGTTGGTGCGGAGCGCCTCGCCGGCAATGGCCGCGGTGCGCACGGGGTTTGCCGAGACGTTCGCCGTGCCGGCCTCGGCGCGCTCGCGCGCAGCCAGGCGGCGCCCGCCGCGCAGGCGCACGTGCCGGAAGATGGAGTTGCCGTAGACGCCCACGGCCGCCAGCACCGGGAACACCACGTGGAAGCTGGCGGGGCTCAGGTCCATGGTGGCGCCCACCACCCAGCCCGCGAGTGCCAGCATGATGGACTGCACGGTGGCCATCTTGCCCGCGATGCTGGCGCGGCCGTCCTTCGGGTAGTTCTGGCGCCAGATGGCGGCGCGGACCGTGATGACGCCCGTCCACGTGGCGCGCGCCACCAGCACGAGGAGGCAGGTGCCCAGCAGGCCCCACGCGTTGGTGGGCATGGCCGCCACCAGCGCCACGCACGCGCAGGTGGCCAGCTGGATGCGCGAGATGAAGGCCACCTTGTCGCGGCCATTTCCCACGCGGCTCCACAGGAAGCTGGTGAGGTTGGCGAAGTTCGGCGCGGCGCTCACGAAGGCCACCGCGAAGTCCAGGAGCTCCGGCGAGATGCCCGGCACGCCCGTCCACGCCTTCTTCACGATCACCGACATGGTGCCGCCCTCGATGGCGCCGAGCATCACCGGCAGGAACGCCCACGACAGCAGCTCGCGCGCATAGTTGGCGCGCTGCATCGGCGGGATGTTGCGGGGATGGAAGCTCCACAGCCAGCCGGCGAACAGGTCGACCAGCGAGCGTGGATGTGCGGCGTGCTTCATCGGGGAGGGAAGTGGATCGACGGAGCCCGACCCCGCCGGGGGCCGGCCAACGCGAAGCTCGAACCCCAAGCGTAGGTGGGTTCGCCTGCCGTCGATCCCGACCTTCCACTCAGAGGAGGCATGGTCATCGTCGCAGCAATTGAGGGGCGATCCCTTGGGGTTCGCATCGGTTCGAGCAAATAGGCGTCGAACCTGCTCCCGAGGGGGTCGGACCCCGTCGATCCAGACGGATTCTAGCCCGCAACGCGAAGGACGAAATCCGTACCCGGTTACATTTGCACCAATTTCCGCAGCGCGGAAATTGGTGCAAATGTAACCGGGTACGGATTTAGAGCCCGCAGCGCGCGATGGACTGCGGAAGGACCGCGCGATACGCGTCGAACGTGCGTTCGAGCGCGTCCGGGATCATGCGCGTGGCGCCGAGAACGCTCATGAAGTTGGTGTCGCCGTTCCAGCGCGGCACCACGTGGCCGTGGAGGTGTTCGGGCAGGCCGGCACCGGCCGCGCGGCCGAGGTTGATGCCGACGTTCATCCCCTGCGGCGCGAAGGCGTGTTCGCAGAGGTCCATGGCCAGCTCCATCAGGCGCCAGAAGTGCGCGCGGTCGGCGGGGGCGTAGCGGTCGATAGTGGGCTGCGGCTCGCCGAGCGCCACCAGCAGGTGGCCGTTGGTGTACGGGTAGCGGTTGAGGAGGACCATGCCGCGCGCGTCCCGGTGCACCACGTGCTGGGCCTGGTCGCGCTCGGGGTGCGCCCAGTACTCGGCCAGGAAATTCGGGTTCCCGGCCGGCGGCGAGGCCTTGGCGGCGTCCGCCTGCGATTCGAGGGCCCGGATGTATGCCAGCCGCCAGGGTGCCCAGAGGGACGAATGCATGGGGACGAGTGTACGGATGGGCTGGCCCAAGGGCAGTGGAAGGGAATTTGCAGATTTCGCGTGCTGCCGTGATCCACTCGGCGGACGCCTGACGCCTCCATGGCCGGAGGGCAGCACCTCAGACCGATCTTCAGGCTGCCCCTCTTCTCACGGCAAACGCGCGCTTCCTTGAGCGCGCGTTTGCCGTTTTGCGCAGGCGGCTCCGAGAGTCCAGTCGGGGGCAAGCATTTTTGGATAGACGTGAGCCGTTGCGACCGATTTGTTCGCCTCCATCGTCGAAGTCGACGAGATCGGAGCACTGGCCTTTGGGGAAAGGGAACCCCTCAAAGGTGAGCAAACGGTGTTCCGCACGCAGCAGCCCCATGCCTGACACTCGGTCATGCGGGGACGGCCGCCGTCCTGACGTAGGGAACGCAGGACGGCGGCCGGTCTGTTTCAGGGCGATCGCAAGTCCCGCCCTTGAAGGCACTTGTGCGTCGCGCCTGGTTATTCAGCGGCGGGGGCGATTCCAGGGAATCTGTCGCCTTCCGGAATGATTCTGCTGCTGCTATCCGCGGCTCTTCGGCTACTTACGAAATCCAAACCGTTCCAATTGGTTGACTCGGTGCGGATCGGGGATAAGGTCGGTCCCGGAGGAGGGAAACTCCATGAGTTCTATTTCGGTCCAGGCAGAGGAAAAGGTTGTTGATGTACGCCCTCGCAGCGGATCAAGTCTGCGGTCCATCGCGGATGGATTCAGCGACATCTACCCACAGCTCCGGTCGATGGCTCACGTGCTGATGCGCCAGGAGCGCGCCAGCCACACGCTGCAGCCCACGGCCGTCGTCAGCGAGGCGTTCGTGCGCCTGGCACACCGCAATCCCGGCGAATTCGCCACGGCGAGCAATCTGCTCGCGGTCGCTGCGCACGCCATGCGTTGCGTCCTCGTTGATCACGCCCGTACGCGCGGCGCCGCGAAGCGCGGTGCCGCCAAGCGCATGGGCGATGCAGCACTCGCGTTCGTTGCAGCCGACGGCGTCGACCCGTCGGACGTCTTTGCGATCGACGAAGCACTGACCGAATTGGCTGAGATGGACGAGCGCGCCGCGCGCGTCCTGGAGTGCAAGGTCTTTGCAGGCATGACCGTGGCGGAGATCTCCGAGGCTATGGGAGTCTCGCGGCCCACGGTCAACCGTGATTGGCGATTCGGACGCGCCTTCCTGGCCCAGAAGCTCGGGATCGAGCTTTCGGAAATGGAAGATGGCGCGGATGTCGAACGTGGGGGCGTTGCCGGCTGAGCGCCGGCGTTCCGGGTGTTTAGGGGTTGTAAATTCGTTTCGAAGGCCAGCTTCGCGGCTGGAAGGTAAGAGCAATGATCGAGGGAAGTATTGATTCACGCATTGGAGCTGTACGAGTCGGCGACCCATCGCGGGCGCACCGCCTGCGCCGTGCGCGCGCCATCTTCACGTGCGCGTGCGACATGCCGCCGGAAGAGCGCCCTGTCTTTGTCCAGGATTCCTGCGGCGGCGATGGTTCGCTGCTTGAACTGGTGATGTCGCTGATCCGCGCCGATGAGGAGTCCGCTTCCGCATGGGACTGTGCCGGCGTCGATGTCGCGCCGGTCGCGCCGACGCTGAAGCTGCCGGCAGGCTACGAGCCGATTCGTGAACTGGGCCGTGGCGGCGTCGGCGTCGTCCACCTCTGCCGCGAGTCCGAGACCGACCAGCTGGTGGCCGTCAAGCTCGTGCACCTGGCGACTTCCGGCCGCAGCGCAGCTGCGCGTTTCCGCCGCGAGTGGCGCCTCCTTGCCCGCCTGCGTCACCCGGCCCTCGTTGCGCTCCGCGCGGCGGGGACGCTGGAGGACGGTTCCGCGTACCTCATCATGGAGTACGTCGACGGCAAGGACATCCGCAAGCACTGCCGTGAGGAGCGCGTACCCGCACAGCGCCGGCTCGAGATTCTGATCCCGGTCGCCGAGGCGCTCGGGGTCGCCCATGGCCTCGGCATCGTCCACCGTGATCTCAAGCCCGCGAACATCCTGGTCGGGAGTGGGCACCGTGCACGCCTGATCGACTTCGGCGCTGCGCGCGTCCTTGACGGCGAGCTGCACTCGCGCCAGGAGCACACGCTCACCGGGCAGATCGTCGGCACCATGAGCTACCTGAGCCCGGAACAGGCGTCGGGCAACTCGCGCCGCGCGGACCACCGCTCGGACCTCTACCAGCTCGGCGTGGTGGCGTACGAACTGCTGGCGAACCGATTGCCGTACGACATGGAAGGCCAGACCTCGGCGGAGATGCTCCGCTCGATCATTGCCGAGCCTGTGCGCGGCATTGATGCGCTGGGAATCGTCGAGGCGGGTCACCCGGCCGTGGCGTTCTTCGAGCGCGCGCTTGCCAAGGACCCCGAGAGTCGCTTCAGCACCGCGGCCGAGATGGCTGAGTCGCTCCGGGCGCTGGCGGGGTCGTTCGCGCGCGGTCGCGCCAAGTCTGGCTGAATCGGGTCTGGCTGAATCGGGCCCCGCTGAATCGGGCCCCGCTGAAGCGCGTCCCGCTGAATTCGGATGTGGTCGCGTGCGCAACGGTGCGCGGGCCGGATGCCCGCGCCCTTACGCCTGCTCCTTGACGAGCCGGACGCAGAGGCGGGCGCCGGCTTCGAGCCGGACCGTCACGCGGGCACGGCCCTTGTCGAGGGTGATCCGGGTGCGCTGCTCGCGATCGTCGCCTTCGGCATCGTGCAGCGGCCAGTCCCAGGAGTCCTCCACGTTCAGCCAGCTTCCGCCGGGGAGTCGGTAGAGGAGGTCCACCACCAAGGCCTCGCGGCCGACGGCGATCTCGATCTCGAGTTCCAGGGCGCGGTCGTCCGTGGACGCCATGCAGCGGTCCGGGAGGACCAGGACTCGGGCGGTTCCCATCTCGAACGCACTGCCGCTGTCGACGTCTGGGTTCAGCCACTCATGCTCAGCGCGGCCGCAGCGGGCCAGAGCGTGCTCCACGACCGCGTGTGCAGGGCGCTCCGTGCGCCGCGCAGTGCGCGGGGCAACGCAGAGGGTGCCGGGCGGGCCGACGGAAGACGGGAACTGTCGGTCCATGGGGACGAAATGCCTCACTACTCGGCGGAAGGGAAATCCCACGCTCCGACCATGGAGGCGCAGGACGCCGTGGACTGGGATCACCGCTCCCTGCGAATTTGGGAAAATTCCGTCCTGTAACAGCCGGGCGCCGTCGCGGCCCCGTCAGGGCGCCGTCACGGCGTCGTCACGTGCCAGCGGCTCGGTCCGGAACGACCGCTTGGGCGCGCGTGCCGCGCGCTCGCCGACGCGCAGGGGGAACTCGAGTGAGCCCGCCCAGAATCGCGTGGTTCCGCCGTCCGTGCGCAGGGCGTCGAGGGCTCGCAGGGCGGTGGTTCGGTCGCCGGTGACGCGCAGCGTCCAGCCGGGCACCAGCTGGCCGCCGTCCGGGTGACTCTGCAGCGATGCCGGCTCGGCGGTGCGCGCCCGGAGCCTGCGCAGCGCGTCCAGGTCCTCGGACTCCACTTCCCACCCGGTGCGTTGCTGGGTCCCGCCGGGCCACCAGAGCCGGGAGCGGCGTCGCACCACGCCGTCCTCGCGGAGCTCCACGGTGACGCCCACCAGGAGATCGGCGAATGCCGCGCCCGCGAATGGCCGCGTGTTGAAGCGGATGCCCGCGGGGCGGTCCTCGTCGGACCAGATCGAGACGGGGTAATCGAACGCCTCGCGTACGGCGATTTCGAGCGGGGCGTCGTCTGCGGCCACGATGCCTCCCGGCGCGATCGTGCCCACGGCGGCATCGATGACGATCGGCGCATCCGGTGTCCATGGTTGCCACGGCGCATCGGGCGTCGGGCGGCGGCGGTATTCGGTGACGAGGCGTGCATGCACGCGGCCGTCGGCATTGGCACGCGGCAGCTGCAGCGCGCCGAAGGCGGGCTGCATGCGCATCGTGGACATGCCATCGCCCACGAGCCATGGCGAGCGCCCATCATCGACGCGCATGCGCCATTCGGTGTCCTGGCCCCAGACCGTGCCGCGCACGCGGGCCACGGGCGGCGTGCCCGGTTCCCACTGCACTGGCGGGAGCACCTCGAACCAGGGCAGGGCGGCAGCGAGGAGCCGCTCGCGTTCGGATTCGAACGATGTGCGCTCGCGGGTGCGCGCATCCGCCGCCGAGCGTGGTTCATCGGCACGCGGACGCAATTCGCCGGGCTGGTTCCACGTGGCCATTGCCAGTGCGCGCACCGCCAGATCGTCGGGATCGCCGATGCGCTGCGTGCCGGGATCGACGGCGCGGACCAGGTCCAGCACGTGGCTGCTCCCGAGCGCATCCGCAGCCATGCGATCGGTGAGTTCGTCCCATGCCCATTGGGGGACGGCGTCTCTCGGCAGGACGCGCGGCAGCTGCACCAGCACGGCGTCCGGCACCTGTCCCACCCAGGACGCATTGAGCATCTCCAGCCGCGCCCAGCCCGTCACGGCCAGGATCGCCGCCAACGAGAGCGCGGCCATCCCCCAGCGACGGCGCGTCCGGTGCAGGTCGGCCTCGGTGCGCGCCTCGAATCCGCATTCGCCGCAGGTCATTCCGGGCGTGCCCGAGAGGTCGTGCAGGCAGCGCGGGCAGCGGCGGTTGCGGGCCTTGTCGCCGAAGAGCGCCCACCACGTGGCACCCACGCCGAGTGCGGCAAAGAGGAGCACCAGCAGGGCGCTCGAGAGGAAGAGGAGGAGGACGCTTCCCACGGCGTCACTGTAGCCGCGCCGGCCGATGCCCACGGGTGGGCCTGCGAGCCACGGAGACGCCGCGGGATTCGTCGAAGTGCTCGTTGCGTGGCGGTGGCGTGGTGGTCATACTTGGCATATGCAGCCGGCCTTCATCCTCCCTCGCCGGCGAGTGCCTGAGCTGATGGACGACGAGGGCATCGCCCCGAGGGAGCACGATGCCGCGCTCCGCGGATTGGCACGGCTCAACCGCGCTTCGCGGAGCGATGCCATCCTGTGGCCGGGGATCCGTGGCGTGTCCGCATCGGGGAACGGGCGCGTGCTCCGCGTCATGGACGTGGCCACCGGGTCGGGAGACGTCCCCGCCGCGCTCGACACCCGCGCACGGGCGGCGGGCATCCGCATCGAATGGACGTTGTGCGACCGCAGCCCGCATGCGCTCGCGCGCGCCGAGGAACGGGCGAGGGACTCGGGCATGCACGTACGCACTGCATGCGTCGATGTGCTTGCGGCGCCGCTCCCCGCGGGGTGCGACGTGGTCATCAGCAGCCTGTTCCTCCATCACTTCGATCCGCACGACGCCGTGCGCATCCTGCGCTCGATGCGCGATGCGGCCGGCGTGGCCGTCGGTGTGGCGGACCTCGACCGAACGTGGCTCGGGCTCGGGCTTGCGACGCTCGGCGCGCACGTGCTTTCGCGTTCGCCCGTGGTGCATTTCGATGCCGCGGCAAGCGTGCGGGCGGCGCATGCGCGAACCGAGGTCGAATCGCTTGCCCGCGACGCGGGGATGGACGGATGCACGATCACGCGTGCGTGGCCCGAGCGCTGGCGGCTCTGGTGGAACCGCACGGGAAGTGGCGGTGCACGGTGAGCGCGCTGCCGCTCCTTTCCTTCGATTCCATTCCCGCGGAGGTCGATGCCGTGGTGATCGGCGGCGGCCTTGCGGGCGGCATGGCTGCGCTTCGCCTGGCGTCCGCGGGCTTCCGCACGATCGTGTTCGACCGGACGGCGCATCCGCGCGAGAAGGTGTGCGGATGCTGTCTTGCCCCGGCCGGCATCGCGGTGCTCTCGCGGTGCGGTCTTGGCGGGCTGCTGTCTGATGCGAGCCCGTTGGAGGAAGTGCTCCTCGAGGCCGAGCACGGCGCGGCCGTGGTCCGGCGCCCGGGTTCGGTGGCGATCGCGCGCGGGGCGCTCGATGTGCGGCTCCTTGCCGCGGTGTCGGCGGCAGGTGCGCTGGTTGCGTGCCCCGTGTCCGCCTCGGTGGACGGTTCCGGACGGGTGGAGCTCCGGCACGAGGGCGGCGTGCGGCACGTGCGCGCGCGCATCGTTGTCGCGGCGGACGGCCTGCACGGGAGTTCGCTGGCGCGGCGCGGCGACTTCGCATGGAAATCCTCGGAGCGCAGCCTGATCGGTGTCGGCGCCATCGCGCCCGCCGGCGCCGTGCGCGTGGCGCCGGGGCAGGTTCGCATGCGCGTGTGTCGCGAGGGCTACGTGGGCGTGGTTCGGCTTCCCGATGGCCGCGTGGACATCGCGGCCGCGGTACGGCCGGCATTCCTCCGTGCAGCGCGTGGCGTGGCCGAACCGATGCGCGCCATGCTCGGCGACGCCGTGACCGACGAGCGCGCTGTGATGGACGCCGCGTGGCAGGGCACCCCGACCCTCACGCGCTCGCGCAGTCGGCTCTCCGCACCGGGAATCCTGGTGGCGGGCGATGCCGCGGGCTACGCGGAACCGTTCACGGGCGAGGGCATGGGCTGGGCACTCGGCACCGGATGCGCCGCCGGCGATCACGCGGTGCGCGTCCTCTCGGGTGCAGCCGCCGAAGGCGAGTGGGACCCGATCTGCCGCGGCATCGTGCGCGGCGCTCGGCTGCGCTGCCTGCTCACCGCCCAGCTGCTGCGCAGCCCGCTCGCCGTGAAGGCGTGCGTGCGCGTCATCCAGGCACTTCCCGGTGCCTCCGCACGCGTGGCACGCGCATTTGGCGCGCCGAGCACCGTCCCCATCGGAGAGCTTCGTTGAATCCGGCCATCCTCTCCATTGCATGCACCGCTCCCGACCGTCGGCTGACCCGCGAGGACTGGATGTCCATCGCGCAGCGGATCGCGCCTGCGTCCGTGGCGCCGGGGGTCACGGCGCGCCTCGCCGAGCGCAGCGGGATCGACGCGCGGCGGTGTGCCGGCGCCGATGCCCCCGATGGGTCCGCCTTCTATGCCAAGGACCCGCAGGCCGGCGGCCCCGGCACCGCGGAGCGCATGCGGCTCTGGGCCGCTGCGGTGCGTCCGCTCGCCGTGCGTGCCGGGCGCGAGGCGCTGGAAACGGCAGGCGTCGCAGCGGCAAGCATCACCCACGTGGTGACCGCGTCGTGCACGGGCTTCGTGGCACCCGGCATCGACCAGTGGCTGATCGAAGAGCTCGCCCTGCCGCGTTCATGCCGGCGCACCCACGTCGGCTTCATGGGCTGCCACGCGGCGGTCAACGCGCTCTCGGTGGCCGCCGCCTTCGTGCGCGCCGATCCCGCCGCGCGGGTGCTCGTGGTCTGTGCGGAGATCAGTTCCGCGCACCTCCATTACGGCGCACGCCTCGATCGACTGATCGCCAACACGCTCTTCGCCGACGGCGTGGCTGCCGCGGTGGTGGCCGCGGATGGCCCCGGCGATGCACTGCGATTCGTGCGCTCCGACAGCGTGCTCATGGAAGGGTCCGTGGCCGAGATGGCCTGGGAAGTCGGAGACCACGGGTTCGAGATGACGCTCGGCGCGGCCGTGCCGGACCTCCTTCGAAGCGGAGTGGGACCGTGGGTGCGGGGGATCCTCGCGGAAGAAGCCATCGACCCGATGGCAGTGGGCGGATGGGCGATCCATCCCGGCGGCCCGCGCGTGATCGACGCGGTGCTCGAGTCGCTGGCGCTCGAACCCCGCCACGGCGAATCAAGCCGTGCCATCCTTCGCGACTTCGGCAACATGTCGAGCGCGACGCTCCTCTTCATCATGCGTGCGATGCTCGAGCGCGGCATCCCGCGGCCGTGGGTGGCACTGGCCTTCGGGCCTGGAATCGCAGGCGAAGCGCTGCTCCTGGCCTAGCGCGTGCAGCGCCCGCCGCTCAGGCCATCCGGATCCACTTGAGCAGTTCGCGCGGCGTGGGCGGCTTGCCCTGCATGAGGACGCCCACGCGGAAGATCTTGGCGCCCGCCCACATGAAGACCGCCACCCAGGCGAAGCCCCAGACGATGCTGAGGGCCACCTGCCACGCCGCGATCGGCTCGCTGCTGGCGGTGACGCGCAGCACCATGACGAAGGGGATGGCCGGCGGGATGAAGCTCGCCACCGTGGCCAGCATGCCGTTGGGCTGCTCGCTGATGGGAAGCCACAGCATGAGCGGGATGGTGAGGACGAGCATCGCCGGCGTCACCAGGCTCTGCGCCTCGCGCAGGTCGTTCACCGCGCTGCCCACGCTTGCCATGATGGTGGCGACGAATGCGTACGACATGATGAAGTAGACGATCATCAGGAGGATCATCCCGGGCGAGACCAGGTCGCCCATGGCGGCGGCGGTGAGGGCCGCCACGCCGAGCGCGCCGTACATCCCGAGCATCAGCATGGAGACCATGGCGTAGCCCAGGATCTTGCCGCAGAGAAGTTGCATGGGGCTCACGGCGCTCAGCATCACCTCCATCACCTTGCTGGCCTTCTCCTCGATGGTGGTGGTGAGGAGGTACTGGCCGCTCGTGAAGGTGGTGATCCAGATGAGCATCATGAAGCCCATCGGGAGGAGCGTCTTGGTGAGCCGGCTCTCGTCGGATTCCGCGCCCTCCGCGGAGAGGCGGCGCACGTTGGTCTGCGGCGATTCGAGCAGCGAGTTGAGCGACGTGTAGTCGTTCCCCGCCAGCTTGACGCGTGCCTTCACGATGGCGCGCGCCAGGCACTTCTCCATGGTGGCGGTGGTGCGCGGTGCGCTCTTGGTGGGGACGATGAGCGTGAACGTCGCGGGGTTTCCCTCGGCATCCACCGGGTTCGCCTGCAGCACCTCGGGCGGGACGATGACGAGCGCGAGCAGTTCGCCGTCCTGCACCTTGGCACGCAGTTCCTCGGTGCGCGCGGTGTCGGTGATGGAGTCCACCTTCACCTCGAACGAGGGCAGCACGGCCGAGGCTTGCGTTCCCGTGGCGGCGCCCAGCGACTTGAACTCCGCGTTGCGGCGGAGCATCTCCTCCATGTCCTTCGCCACCTGCTCGGGCGTCAGTTCCGTGCGGGCGAACTCCGCCACGCTGCCGCTCGGATCGATGAGCGCCACCGTGCCGGAGACCGGCGCCACCTGCATGCCCACCAGCAACCCGATGGCGGCGATGGCGCCGAACATGAGGACCGGCACCACCAGCGCGCCGAAGATGAAGCCCTTGGTGAGGACGGTGTGGCGCACCTCGCGGAACGCCACGGCCCAGATCTTGCGCATGGCGCCGTTGCTGCGTCGCTCAGCCATTGCCCGACTCCTCGCTGGCGGGCATCGCCTCGCCGACAAGCTCCACGAACACGTCGTCGAGCGTGGTCTTCCTGAGTTCCACCGTGCGCACCGGCATCATGCCGATCGCCGCGCGCATCACCGCCTGCGGATCCGCCTCGCGCGCCACGCTGAGCTCGGCCATGTGGCGGTCGGCGATCCACTGCACGCGTTCCACGCCGGTCAGGGCGGCCAGCCGCGCTGCCTCCGCGGCATTGTGCGAGCTGGGTTCCACCAGCACCGTGCGCGGGTCGAACCGCGTGTGGATCTCCGGCATGGATGCGTCCAGGATCTTCTCGCCGCGGTTGATGAGGACGATGCGGTCGCAGAGCTGCTCCGCCTGGTGCATCACGTGCGTGCTGAAGATGATGGTGCGGCCCTGTGCATGCAGGTCGCGGATGAGCCGGTTGATGAGCCGCGCATTCACGGGGTCGAGCCCGCTGAATGGCTCGTCCAGGATGATGAGGTCCGGGTCGTGGATCACGCTCGCGACGAACTGGACCTTCTGCTGCTGGCCCTTGGAGAGTTCCTGGCAGCGCTTCTTGGCCGCTTCCGCCAGCTGCACGCGCTCGAGCCACGCGTGCACGCGCGCGCCGAGGCCCGCGGAGGGCAGGCCCTTGAGCGTGGCCATGTACTTCAGGAACTCCGTGACGCGCATCCGCCGGTACAGGCCGCGCTCCTCGGGCAGGTAGCCGATGCGGTCCTTGGCGGCGATGGCATCGGAGCCCAGCACCTCCACCGAGCCCTCGTCCGGATGGATGATCGACATGATCATCCGGATCGTGGTGCTCTTGCCCGCGCCGTTGGGGCCGATGAAGCCCGTGAGCGAGCCTTCCGGCACCACGAGGTCCATGCCGCGCACGGCCTCGGTCTTGCCGAAGCGCTTGCGGACGGAACTGAGGTGGACGGCGGCGGTGGTCATGGGGAGATCCGTTGGCGTGTCACTTCGTGGCAGGTGCTGCCGGGGCAGCGGGCTGCGCGGGGATGGCCTTGGCCGGCGCTGCGGGCGCGGCAGGCGCCTGCTTCAGTGCGGCGATCTCCGCGGGAAGGTCGAACGCCTTCGCGTCGACGGGATCCCAGCTCACCGAGTCGACGGTCATGAGCTGCGTCTGTCCCATCACCTTGGTGGTGGACTTGGTGGGCACCTTCACGTCGCCGAAGTCCTTGTAGTCGGCCATGACGAGGATGACGGGGATCTGGCCCATGGGCGTGGCCGCCATCATCGACATGCCGGACATGGTGCCGGTCTCCTGGTCGTAGAAGTTGTCGGCGGGCTCGCTGCCGGGCATCTTCACGGTGAGCTGCCAGCAGGGGCGGCCCTCGAACTCCACCAGTCCGGCCACGGTGGCGACTTCAGGCTTGGCGGCCAGCTCAAGATCGCGACGGAAGTTGGCATCGCGCTTCAGGTTGGCAAGCTCCGCGGGTTCCATCAGCGCGGGGCCACGCATCGGGTCGATGGTCCAGCCCGTGGTGCCGTCGAAGCCGGTGCGCGTCTGGCCCATGCCCGGGAGGTCCATGGTGATGGTCACGCGGTCGGGCATCATGGCCTGCATCTGCATCGCGCCCTTGAGGCCGACGGAGGGGACTTCGAGTCCGCCCTTGGAGGTCATGCTCTTCTTGGCTTCCCAGGCCTTCATGCCGCCCGTGGCGGCGACGTGCTTCTCGAGGATCTCCTTGGCGGTGGGCTTGGCGCCCTCGAACTTCACTTCCTTGAACTTGGGCGCCGTCAGCGGCTCGGCCTTCGCGGGGCCGGGCACGGCGACCGCAGGGGCTGCGGTGTCACCGGCATCCTTGGCGGGAGCCACAACGGCGGGCTTCGCGGTGGTGGTGGCAGGTGCTACCGCGGGCGTCGCGGCGGGCGTTCCCTGCGCGAAGGCGAGCGTGGTCAACGCGAGGGTGGCGACGGGGAGGAAGGATCGGATGGTGCGGGTGATCATGGTTTGGTTCTCCGGTGGAAGGTGATGGTAGGTGTTCGTCGGCGTTCAGCGGACCGCCGTGGGCTGCGCGGCGATCCAGCGCACGGCTTCGGCGAGGGCGGGGTCGCCCTCGCGTGCGTAGTCGGCGCGGTTGTACGGGCGCGCGTTGTCGGGCTTCACGCCGGAGGCCTCGAGCGCATTGCCGTTGGGAAGGCGATAGTCGGCCACGGCGTGCAGGAAGACGTCGCCGTTGGGCAACGGTAGCATGATGGCGGGGAGTGCGGCGCCGGCGGTGCGCTCGCCGAACACCTTGGCGCGCCCGAGGTACTGCATGCCGCCGGCGAAGATCTCGCTGGTGCTTGCGGTGGCATCGTCCACCAGGATGGCCACGGGGCCGGTGTACGGCTGCACCGCCACGCCGGTGGTGCTGACGCGGCGCGGGTTGGTGTTGAAGTGGAGCGTGGTGTCGCGCGTGCGCATCTCGCCGAGGTCGCTGATCTGCGGCGTGAAGTGGCCGGCGATGCCCATGGCCATGGCGCCGATGCCGCCCGGATTGCCGCGCAGGTCGATGACGATGCCGTCGGCGGTGCGCAGCGTGTCCATCGCCTGGTCGAACGGGCGTGCCACGGGGATCAGCCAGATATTGAAGCGGATGAAGCCGATCTCATGGTTTCCGCCGCCCCAGCGTTCACGCTCGGTCTGGTCCAGGTGGCGCCAGGTGAGCTCGGTGGGAAGCGAGGGCAGCGAGCCGAACTTGCTGTGCGGGCGCTCGTCCGCGGCGTAGGTCACCGGCACGTCGCTTCCTTCGGCGCCGATGGGTTCGATGCGCCACGTGCGTGTGGTGCCCGGATCCGCGGTGGTGAGCGCATAGGCCACCTGCGCGCGCTCGTAGCGCTCGAGGCCATCGCCCGGTGGAAGGCGTTCGCCGAGGGGCCTGCCGTCGATGGCCGCCACGCGCATGCCGGGGGAGATGCCGGCCTTCTCCGCGGGCGAGCCCGGCTCGACCGCCGTCACCACGGCGTCCCAGAGGTTGGTGGCGCCGGCGCGTGCCATGAACGAAACGGTGGCGCCGCAGTGGCCCTCGCGCGCGACGCGCGTGGGGCGGGGCGCGGGGGTGGCGGCGGGCTGATCGGGCGTGTTGTCGCCGGCGCGCGGTGCGTCGGTCGATGGCGTGGATGCTGGCGTGTCGCTCGTGGTGTTCGCCGCACCCGGCGTGTTTGCCGGTTCATCCTCGGTGGCCGCGGAGAGTTCACCGGGGATGATCGTGAAGTGGCTCTGCTTCAGGCGACCGAGCGCATCCATCAGGACGACGCGCAGCGCGGCATCGTCCGCGGCGGCTTCCGCGCGGGGCAGCAGCTCGGCGCGCACGGCCGGCCAGTCGACGCCGCCGAGCGTCGGGTCCCAGTGCGTGTCCCGCACGGTGGTCCAGACGGCCTCGAAGGTGGCGGCATTGCGTGTGCGGACCGCATCCTGGTTGGCATCCGTTGCGGCGGGGCTTGCAGGCGCGGCGGGCGCCTGCCCGGACGGCGATGCCGCCAGGAGCAGTGAAATGGCGCACGTGGCGGCGAAGGCGGCGGTTGGTCGGTTCATCGGGTGTTCTTCTTTCGGGCCCGGCGTGGGGCGGCGTTCTTCGTGGTTGTGCGCGGGGCGGTCGCTGTCTTCGGCGTGGGGCGCGCGTGCGTGCCGCGCGCGCGCGTCACGGGCGTCAGGATGGCGAGCGACTCGTAGAGCTCGCCGACCTGTTCGCGCCGGCCTGCTTCGATGATCTCGTTGATTCGCAGCAGCAGGCTGCGGACCTCCTCGAATCGGCTGGGTGTCAGCCACGTCAGGTAGTGGGTCACCGCGAAGTTCCGCGCTGCTGCGTCGCACTCAAGGCGTCCGGCCGTCGCCGATGCCCGCATCGATCGTGCGGTCGCCTTCGCAAGTGCCTCGGCGGTGGCTGCAATCATCTGGCGCTCGTCGGCGGCGCCGGCTCGCCGCACGTTCGGGGCGAGGAAGTCGTTGGCGGCGGCGTCGTACAGTCGCTCCGGATTGCGCTTGCCCTTGCGTGTGCCGGCATCGACCAGGAAGCCCGCCTTGACCAGGATGGACACGTGTCGGTAGAGCGCGTCGGCCGGGCGACCGCTTGCGGCGGCGACGTCTGCGATCGGGCAGGGGCCGAGCTCCTGCATCGCCTCGACGATCTCGCGACGCACCGGCGACAGGATCACTCGCCATGCGGCGGGTGACTTGATCTGCAGGCGTGCGGGACGAGGCATGGGGCGGGCAGTCTAGTCACCGTTGACAGCGGTTGCATTTCGTCAATGGTTTGACGGCCGGAGGGATACCGACTTGGTTGTCCTATAACCAGAAACTCCCACCTGTTCCATCCGTTCATCCGGATGGACGGTTGAATGCCGCGCCCGGGTGGTGTAGGTTCTTGGCATTCCCATGAAGAGTGGCTTCCTCTCAGCGTTGAATCGTGGCGTCGTGGTCTTTGACGGCGCGATGGGCACCAGCATCCACTCCTGCGCGGATTGCCGCCCCGAGGATTACCTCGGACGCGAGAACTGCACCGACATCCTGGTGAAGAGCCGGCCGGACCTGATCCAGCGGATCCACGAGGGCTTCCTCGCCGCAGGTGCGGACGTGGTGGAGACCGACTCGTTCGGTTCCAACAAGCTGGTGGCCGCCGAGTTCGACCAGGAGATGGTGGAGTGGGTCTACGAGCTCAACGTCAGCGCAGCGAGATGCGCGCGCGCCGCCGCGGACAAGTTCAGCACGCGTGACCGTCCGCGCTTCGTCGCGGGCTCCATCGGCCCGGGCACCAAGCTCATCACGCTGGGGCAGGCCTCGTGGGAAACCATGCTCGACTCCTACCGCGAGCAGGCGCGCGGCCTGATCGACGGCGGCGCAGACTGCCTGATCGTGGAGACGGCGCAGGACCTCCTGCAGGTGAAGTGCGCGGTGAACGCGTGCCTCGACGCCATCGGCGCGGCAGGGAAGACGCATGAGGACATTCCTGTCCTGGCGAGCGTCACCATGGAGACCACGGGCACCATGCTGCTCGGCTCCGACATTGCGGCCGTGGTGAACGCACTGCGTCCGTTCCCGATCGCGAGCCTTGGCCTCAACTGCGCCACCGGCCCCACCGAGATGGCCGAGCACATCGCCTACCTCTCCAAGCACTGGGACCGCGCGTTCAGCGTGATCCCGAACGCGGGCCTCCCCATCCTGGTGGACGGCCGCACCGAGTATCCGCTGCGCCCGGACGCCTTCGGCGCGGCCATGCGGCGATACCTCGAGGATTACGGCGCCGGCATCGTGGGCGGCTGCTGCGGCACCACCACCGATCACATCCGCGCGCTGCGCGAGGTGGTGGGAACGCGCTCGCCCGTGACGCGCGCCGCGGTGCGCACGCCCGGCTGCTCGAGCCTGTACGGGTTCACCGAGTTCCGCCAGGACAACAGCTTCCTGATCGTTGCCGAGCGCACCAACGCCAACGGCAGCAAGAAGTTCAAGCGCCTCCTCGATGCCAGCGACTGGGATGGCCTGGTGAGCATGGCGAAGGAAGAGATGCGCGACGGCAGCCACCTGCTCGACGTGTGCGTCGACTTCGTGGGCCGCGACGGCGTCAAGGACATGGCCGAGGTGGCGAGCCGCTACGTGCAGCACGTGAATGCGCCGCTCATGGTGGACAGCACGCAGGCCGACGTGATCGAGGCCGCGCTCAAGCGCGCGGGCGGCCGCTGCATCGTGAACAGCATCAACCTCGAGGACGGCGAGAAGCGCCTCGACGAGATCTGCCCGCTGCTGAAGCGCTACGGCGCGGCGTGCGTGGCGCTGACGATCGATGAGGACATGCAGGCCGGCATGGCGAAGACCGCCGACCGCAAGATCGAGATCGCCTCGCGCATCCACGACCTCTTCACGCGCAAGTGGGGCCTGGACGAGAACGACCTGTTCTTCGACCCGCTCACCTTCACCATCGCCACCGGCAACGACGAGGACCGGCGCCTGGGCCTCGAGACGCTCGAGGGCATCCGCCGCATCTCCGAGACGTTCCCGAAGTGCCAGATCCTGCTCGGGCTCTCGAACATCAGCTTCGGCCTGAAGCCGGCGGCGCGCGCGGTGCTGAACAGCGTCTTCCTGCACGAGGCGCGGGCGCGCGGGCTGACCGCGGCCATCGTCCACGCCAGCAAGATCCTTCCCGAGAACCGCATCCCGCCCGAACAGTGGGAAGCGGCCAAGTGGCTCGTCTTCGACCGTCGCGGCGCCGAGCGCCCGGAGGGAATGCCGGAGACCTTTGACCCGCTCCTCCACTTCATCGGGCTCTTCCCGGACGGTGCCGAGACCACCGAAGTGCGCAAGACGCTCGCCGACCTCCCCGTGGAGGAGGCGCTGCAGCGGCACATCATCGACGGCGAGGACAAGGACCTCGAGGGAACGCTCAACCGCGGACTCGAGAAGTACGGCCCGCTCGAGATCATCAACGAGCACCTCCTCGCCGGCATGAAGGTGGTGGGCGACCTCTTCGGCGAGGGCAAGATGCAGCTGCCGTTCGTCCTGCAGAGCGCGGGCGTCATGAAGAAGGCCGTGGCGATCCTGCAGCCGCACATGGAGAAGGCCGGCGCCACCGGGCAGGCGAAGGCGCGCATCGTGCTGGCCACGGTGAGCGGCGACGTGCACGACATCGGCAAGAACCTCGTCGACATCATCCTCACCAACAACGGGTTCGAGGTCCACAACATCGGCATCAAGCAGCCGCTCTCCACCATGCTGGAGGCGGTGGAGCGCGTGAAGGCGGATGCGCTCGGCATGAGCGGCCTGCTCGTGAAGAGCGTGGCCGTCATGGAGCAGAACCTGCACGAGATGAACGAGCGCGGGATCGATGTCCCGGTGATGCTCGGCGGCGCGGCGCTGACGCGCCATTACGCCGAGGGCAAGCTGCGCTCCATCTACAAGGGGCCGCTCTACTACGGCAAGGATGCGTTCGAGGGCCTCTCCGTGTGCGACGCGCTGGCGGCGAACACGCTGGCGGCGGTCGACGCGCAGATCGACGAGCGGCTCGGCAAGCGCCGCGCGGTGGACGCCAAGGTGGCGGCATCGCGCACGTGCGTGGTGGGCAAGGAGCCGGCAGGCGGTACGGCGGTGATCGAGTCCGTGGACGGCGGCGCTGCCTCGCGCGGCGAGCAGGGTTCCGGCGGCACCGAGGGCGCGCGTCCGGCCGAGGGCGTGGAGACGGTGGAGCGGATTCCGGAGCCGCCGTTCTGGGGCGCGCGCGTCGTGGAGCACGTGCAGCTCGACGAGATCTTCCCGTTCATCAACCACAACGCGCTCTTCCGCGGCCAGTGGGGCTTCAAGCAGGGCGACCTGGAAACCAAGGCCTACGAGGCACTCCTGGAGAACGAGGCGCGCCCCGCGCTCGCGCGGCTCCAGAAGCAGGCCAAGGACGAGGGCGACGCCTTCCTCCAGCCGAAGGTGGTCTACGGATGGTTCCCGTGCGCCGCCGAGGGACAGGACCTGGTGGTGTACGACCCCACCGATCCGGCGCGCGAGCTGGAGCGGTTCACGTTCCCGCGCCAGCGATCGGGCCGCGGGCTCTGCATCAGCGACTTCTTCCGCGGCGACGGCACCCGCGACGTGGTGGGCTTCACCTGCGTGACGATGGGTCCCAACGCCAGCGCCCGCGCCAAGCGGCTCTTCGATTCGAACGCCTACACCGAGTACCTCTACACCCACGGCTTCGGCGTGGAGTGCGCGGAGGCACTTGCGGAGCTCTGGCACAAGCGCATGCGCGCGGAGCTCGGCATCGGCCACGACGACAGCGCGAAGATCCGCGAGCTCTTCCAGCAGAAGTACCGCGGCTGCCGCTACAGCTTCGGCTACCCGGCCTGCCCGGACATGGCCGACCAGGAGAAGCTGTGGCGCCTGCTGCAGCCGGAACGGATCGGCTGCCGGCTCACCGAGAACTTCCAGATCGACCCCGAGCAGTCCACCAGCGCGATCGTGGTGCATCACCCGGGGGCGGGGTACTTCGCGGTCTGAGGCACTTCGCGTCTGGGCTGGTGACCCGATTGGCTGGCCAGGCGCGGGGCAGGCGAGTCATTTGCCCGTCGAATCCGGAATCGCGTTGCGTTGTCCCTGATATTCGCGCACAATCCGCGCCGTGGGTCGTCTCGAACCCTCCATCATCTGGCTCCCGTTCGCCCATGCGGCCGACGCCCAGCGTGTTGAGCTGCGCACGCTTGGCCGCGCGGCGAGCCGCGCTGCGTTCCGCGCGGCGACCTCCGCGTGGCAGGCGGAGCACGGCCCGGCGGCATGGGCTGGAGCTGCGCTGGCGAACGACGAACACGGCGCACCGCACATCGCGGGGCACACGGGCGCACCGCTCATCTCCATTACGCACACGCGGGGCCTGGCCGGATGCGCCATCGCCATCCCCGGTGCGCCCGCGCCCGGCATCGACGCCGAGCCGCTCGATTCCTCCGGCGTATCCGCACTGCGCGCGCTGGCCGAGGAGACGGGCGAGGCGCGCCATCCGTGGAAGGACGACGCGTGGCCGCTGCGCCTCTGGTGCGCCAAGGAATCGGTGGTGAAGGCGGAGCGATTCGGGGCCGACGCGCTCGGACGCACGCTCCGCATCGAGCACGTGGGAACCCTCGAGGCAGACCGCACGCAGCGCGTCGTGGTGCGCTCGCATCGCGGCCGGATCCACGCGGTGATCACTGCCGTGGTGGGCGAGCACGTGCGCGCGTGGACCGGCTGAGGCGGCCGAGGCGCCGCCGCTGCCTCACTTCCGCGGCCTCACTCCTCCTCGATCGGCATCTCGTCCTTCGACGGCGGCCGCACGAACTGCATCAACGCCACGCTCCCCAGGATGAGCGGCGCCGCCAGCGCGGTGCGCGCGGGGATGGATTCGCCGGCAAGGAGCGCTCCCAGGCAGAGGGCCACCATCGGGTTCACGTACGCGTACGTGGCCACTGCCGCAGCGCTCACGTTGCTGAGAAGCCACGTGTACGCCGTGAAGCCGATCAGCGAGCCGAACACCACCAGGTACGCGATGGCCCAGAGCGATCCGGGCGTCACCGCCTCCCACGCGGGCCAGCGGTCATGCTCGATGAACGAGCTCAGCAGCAGTGCCACGGCGCCACCGCCGAGCATCTGCATCACGCTTGCGGCGGCGATCGACGGCGGCCGCTCCGAGTGCTTCGCCACCATCGTTCCGGAGGCCCACGCGAGCGTGCTGCCTGCCGCGAGGAGCACACCGATGAAGTCGAGTTCGCTGCCCGTCCCGCCCCAGCCGGGCGCGCCCAGGACCGCCACGCCGCCGAGGCCGCACGCCATGCCCAGGATGATCGTCCAGCTCGGCGCCCCGGCGCGCGTGATGATGCGGTCGAGCGTCACGATCCACACGCTGGTGATGGCCACGATGAGCGCGGCGATGCCGCTCGGGATCCGCTGCACGCCCGAGGACACCAGGACGTTGGCCATGGCGAAGAGCAGGGCGCCCGCGACGGTGCAGTTGCGCCACCAGCGCAGGCGCGCGAAGTCGGAGATGTGCAGTCGGCGGGTGGCGAAGAGCACCGCCGCCATGGCCAGGCCGCCGATGATGAAGCGGATGCCCGAGAGCAATGCCGGCGGAAAGCTCGCCATGGCGAACTTGCTGCCGAGGTACGTCGATCCCCACAGGACGTAGAGCGCGGTGAACGCGCCCACTACCGCCGTGCGCGACGGATTCACGGAGCCTCGGTGTGCCAGGCTTCCGGCGTGGCACCGAGCTGGTGCCCGAGGTCGGAGAGCGAGCGCATCGTCTCCTCCTTGAAGATGCCTTCCACGGGCTGCTTCCAGCTGTTGGGAATGGCCGCCCAGCGGACTTCCACCTCGCCGTCACCGCGCAGGTTCGTGATCTCCGCCAGCGAATACAGGTGCCGGAGCGCAATGGTGGTGGAGGATCGCACCGCCACTTCCAGGGCGCGCTCGATCACGCTCGGCCAGGTGCGCTGCACCGTGCGCGCCTGTGCGACCGCGTAGTTGTTGAGGATCACCCAGAATCGGAGCTTCGGCACCGCCTCGCCGGGGTAGAGGCGCTTGTACGTGGCACCGAAGGTGTCCTCGCGCTTCATGGCGCCGCCGTAGATGATGTTGCTCGTCACCGCGCCGTCGCAGTAGAGGGAGGTGTCGATGTCGCGGGGCGGGAATGCGCCCGGGATGCCGCTCGAGGCAAGCAGGATGTTCTGCAGCCGAGTGACGCTGCCGTCCTTCACGGCCTGCTGAGCGGCCAGGCCCCAGCGGAAGGTCTGCTGGCTTCCGTCGTCCAGGTTGGTGGTGTTGATGAGGAGCAGGCGGCCCTGCTTGCTCTCCTCGGCCACGCGCTTGGCGAAGTCCATGTTGATGAAGCGATCCACCTCGCGCTCCAGGCCGGGCACCTCGGCAAAGCTCGCGTTGTCCGGCAGGAAGTAGAGGAGGCCGCGCGGCTTGACCCAGTCGGACTTCGGGTTGCGGTAGAGGTCGTCGATCGCCTTCAGGTCGGCCTCGGTGCCCAGGTACGCGAAGGGCGCGATCAGCGCGCCGGTGCTCACGCCGGAGACCACGTCGAACTGCGGGCGCGGGATGCCCGGTGCCTTGACCTCGCCCCAGCCGAGGAGGAGGCCGGTGCCGAAGGCGCCCCAGTCGCCGCCGCCCGAGATCACCAGGACATCGACGGCGTCCTTGGCATCGCGGAGGTACCGCTCGTGCGCATCGCGGGCCAGGTCCTCGAAGCCCTTGCGATACGCAGTGGTCAGGCGCTCCTGCATGTCGTTGCGGCGGCCGAGCAGCACTTCCTCGGTCTCCACGGGGCGCTTCGGGGCGCCGCACGCGGCGAGCGTGAGGGTGATGGCGGCGAGGGCCGTGACAAGCAGGCGATTCGGGGTGTTCTGGAGCATCGGGCGGAAAGGGTAGCCGCCGTGGGCGCCTGCAGCCGAGGTCCCGGTGTTCAGATGCGGTGTTCGGGGAGTCCGCCCCTAGAATGCTCGATCGCCAGCCGCAGGCCCCATGCCCGCCGGTCCGGCCAGGAGAACCGACGATGACGGCCACCAACCCGACCGCCACCACCAAGCCCACCGCACCGCAGAAGCCCGCCATCGACCCGGAGACCGTGACCCTGTCCGGCTACGTGATCGACGAGCGCTACGCGCCGGGTTCCGTGCAGACCACCGACCCGGCCGATCCGTCGAAGCCGCACGCCCGCATCGGCGAGCCCGGCAAGTTCCCGTTCACGCGCGGTGTGCACAGCACCATGTACCGCAGCCGCCTCTGGACCATGCGCCAGTTCGCGGGCTTCGGCTCGGCCGACGACACCAACCGCCGCTTCAAGTACCTGCTCGAGAACACCAAGGGCACCAAGGCCAACACCGGCCTCTCGACCGCGTTCGACCTGCCCACGCTCATGGGCCGCGATTCCGACGACGCGCTCTCGGCCGGCGAGGTTGGCCGCTGCGGCGTCGCCATCAGCACCATCGAGGACATGCACCGCCTGTACGCGGACATCCCGATCGGCGAGGTGACCGTCAGCCAGACCATCAACGGGCCGGCCGCCGTGATCTGGGCCATGTACCTGGCCATGGCCAAGGAACGCGGCGTCGACTGGAGCACCGTGGGCGGCACGCTGCAGAACGACATCCTGAAGGAATTCCACGCGCAGAACGAGTTCATCTATCCGCCGGAGGCGAGCGTCAAGCTGGTGGTGGACACGATCGAGTTCGCCGCGCAGCACCTTCCCAAGTGGAACTCGGTGAGCATCTCCGGCTACCACATCCGCGAGGCCGGCTCGACCGCCACGCAGGAGCTCGCGTTCACGCTGCGCGACGGCATGGAGTACGCGGAAGCGTGCATCAAGCGCGGAATCCCGGTCGATTCGTTCGCGCCGCGCCTCAGCTTCTTCTTCAACAGCCACAACGAGTTCTTCGAGGAGATCTGCAAGCTCCGCGCCGCGCGCCGCATCTGGGCGCTCGCCATGCGCGACCGCTTCGGCGCCAAGAACGAGCGCAGCATGCTGATGCGCACGCACGTGCAGACGGCCGGCTGCAGCCTCACCGAGCAGCAGCCGCTGAACAACATCGTGCGGGTGGCCTACCAGGCCATGGCCGGCGTCCTGGGCGGCTGCCAGAGCCTGCACACCGACAGCATGGACGAGACGCTCGGCCTCCCCACGGAGACCGCGGTGCGCGTCGCGCTGCGCACGCAGCAGATCCTGGCGCACGAGACCGGCGTCCACCGCACGGTGGATCCGCTGGGCGGCAGCTGGTACGTGGAGGCGCTCACCGACCAGATGGAGAAGGACGCCAACCAGTACATCAAGGAGATCGACGACATGGGCGGCGTCGTCTCCGGCATCCACAAGGGCTACTTCCGCCGCCAGATCGCCGAGGCCAGCTACCGCTTCGGCCAGGAGATGGAGGCGGGCGACCGGCTGGTGGTGGGCATGAACGCCTACAACGACGGCAACGAGGAGCAGCAGGTGGAGATCCTGCAGATCCCGCACACCGTGGAGACCGAGCAGTGCGACCGCCTGGCGAAGTTCCGCAGGGAGCGCAACGCCGACGGCGTGAAGCGCGCGCTCGACGCCATCCGCGTCGCCGCACGCAAGGGCGAGAACGTCATGCCCACGCTCGTGGAGGGTGCGCTCGCCAAGTGCACGCTCGGCGAGATGGTGCAGGCGATGGCCGACGTGTTCGGGCGCTATTCCGGCGGCCCGGAGTGGTGATCGGACACCTTTCGGTAGCCTGACGCCATGCTCCGCCGCGTCATCCTCGGCACCATCCTCGGTGCGCTCGCCGCGTTCGCCTGGGCGTACGTGAGCTGGTCGGCGGTGCGGCTCTACGACTGGGCGGTGCAGCCGCTGCCCACGGCCAACGAACTTGCGCCGCAGATCGCCCGCGCCGTCCCGCGCGACGGCGCCTATGCGTTCCCGGCCCTCGACATGGACGCCGTCCGCGCCATGCCCGACGCTGAGCGCGCGGCCGCCGTCGCCGCGTGGCGCCAGGAGAGCGAGCGCGGGCCCGTGGGGCTCCTCCTCGTGCGCGAGCACGGGCGCGACCCGATCAGCGTGCAGCGATACCTGACCGCCTTCGGCTACATGGCCTTCAGCGCGTTCCTCATGAGCACGCTGATGGCTGGCATGCGCTGCCCGTCATGGGCAGGGCGCTGGGTGATCGGCATCGTGATCGCGCTCTTCGCCGCCATGGCCGCCAACGGGCCGGGCCTTGCGTGGTTCCAGCTCCCCGCGCGCTGGGTGTACGCCGGCATCGCCGACACGTTCCTGACCTGGACCGTGGCCACGGCGGTGATCGCGGCGGTGGTCAGGCCGAAGCAGTCCTGACGCGCGCCGCCCGTCTCACATCCGTCCCTTCAGGAGCGCCATCGAGCGTGCGCGCTCCGCGGGATCGTTGCCGTCCCGGTTCCCCAGCGGCCGCACGATCCGCGACGGGATGTCGCCCGTGATGATGCGCGAGCCCTTGGTGAACGAGACGTACGCGAACGCCCACGAGAGGAACACCAGCACGCGGTTGTGGAAGCCCACCAGGAGCACCAGGTGGATCAGGAGCCACGCGAGCCATGCGGGAAGCCCGCTGAAGCGCAGCTTGCCGACCTCGGCCACGGCCTTCGCGCGGCCGATCGTGGCCATCGAGCCCTTGTCGTGGTAACGGAACGCCTCGCGGGGCGGGATGGCGCCGGGCGATGACGCCTCGCGCGCGATGATTCCCGCGACGAACGTGCCCATCTGCATCGCGGCCGGCGCCACGCCCGGCACCGGCTGCCCGGTCTTCGCGCAGCGGATCGAGGCCATGTCGCCGATCACGAACACGTTCGGGAATCCCTTCACCGAGCAGTCGGGCTCCACCACCACGCGACCGCTTCGGTCGAGCTCCGCGCCGAGCGCCCGCCCGAGCGGGTTGGCGCCCACGCCTGCCGACCACACCACGGTGTCCGCCAGGATCCGCTCGCCCGAGATATCCACGCCGCCGTCGAACACGTCGGTGACGCGCGCCCCGACCCGCACCTCGACGCCGATGCGTTCGAGTGCCTCGCGCACGGCGCGCGATGACTCCGGGGTGAACGAGGGCAGCAGGCGTTCGCCGGCCTCGACCAGGATCACCCGCGCGCCGGCGGCGTCGAACCGCCGGTAGTCGCGCGCGATGGAGTCCACGCCCAGTTCCTTGATGGCGCCCGCAAGCTCCACGCCGGTGGGGCCGGCACCCACCACGACGAACGTGAGGTGCGCGCGCATGGCGTCGGGGTCGGTCTCGCCCTCGGCGTCCTCGAAGGCACGCAGGATCCGGTCACGGATCAGCGTTGCATCCTCGAGCGTCTTCATGCCGGGGGCGAACTTGGCCCATTCATCATGACCGAAGTACGACGAACCTGCGCCGGCCGCCAGCACCAGGTAGTCGAACGGCGCCACGTTGCCGTCGGTGAGCCGCAGCGACTTGGCGGCGCAGTCGATGCTTTCCACCTCCGCGTTGAAGACATGCACGTTCGCCTGGTTGCGGAAGATGCGCCGGATGGGGAACGCGATGTTCGACGCAGAGAGCACCGA
>CAMBSR010000002.1 GCA_945870475.1 Phycisphaera mikurensis NBRC 102666 | reverse complement strand
TCCCAGCGCCGCCCCTTGGCGATGGCGGCCTCGAGCTCCTTCAGTCCCTCGCCCTTGGACGGATCTCGGTCGCCGCGGATCTTCTCGAGCTCGGGAAAGAGCTCCGCGTGCGTCTTGCCGCGGTTGAAGAGGGTGATCTTCCAGCCACGGCGCGTGGCGGCGTCGACGATTTCAGGCCCGAGGAATGCGGTGCCGCCGAGGATCAGGAGGTCCATGGGGGCGGATCGTAGGCGCGGGCGTCTCCTCGAGGTTATCGCGGGCCCCGCCTCAGGGGCAGGGCCCCCAGCGGCTCAGGAGCGCGCCGAGGTCCGCACCGTCGACCACGGTGTCTCCGTTCAGGTCGGCGACGCATGCGCCGCAGGACTGGCCCCACAGGGCGAGCATGACCCCGAGGTCGGCTCCGTCGACGACGCCGTTGCCACCGAAGTCGCCGGTGCACGAGGGGGTGAGGCTCGTCACCGCCACGGCGGCGAAGTCATGGAAGGTCTCGTCGGCGACCCGGTCGGCGTAGACCATGAAGCGCACCGTGCCGTCGGCCGCCACGAAGCTGCCGATGTCGGCGGTGATGGACGCCGTGAGGGCCTCGTCCCGGTTGCCGGCCCAGCTGTCCGCGTAGCGGTTCTCGCCGACGAGTCCGGCGGCATTTCCCCACTGGGCGCGGGCCACGTCCCACACGTAGAGCTCTGCCTGGGTGCAGCGGTCTGCAAAGCCCTCCCAGGTGATTCGCAGCTCGGAGATCGATGCAGGCGATTCGGTGATGCGGAAGCGGAAGACATGCGTCGCCCGGCTTGCAGCGGCCACCGTCGGGGAGATGTAGCGGTTGGTGTCGGTGATTCCGCCGTTGGCGTTTGACGTTGCCATCGCGGTGTAGTTGGCCGACGTGACCGCGCCGGTCACGGGAAGCTGGTTGCCGGATGCGGCCGACCACGCGGTGGTCTGCGTACCGGTCACGAAGCGGCCGACGCCCGTGTCCGTGGACAGGTCGTAGACCTTTCGCGTGCCCGGCCCGACGCGGAACGGGTTGCCCATCGCCATGACCGTGTCGCCGTCCGCGGCGCGTGCCGTGACGCGCACCCGCGCGGCGGTGCCCGCGATGCCGACGGGCACCGTCCAGGAGTAGGCGCCCGAGTCCGGGATGCCCGTGGCGATGTTCGTCCACACGGTGCCGTCGAGCGAGTACGCGAGATCCACGCTCGCGAGCGCCGCGTTGTTGGTGTCGGTGGCGTTCCAGCGGATCTCCTGCACCGAACCCGCGAGCACCACGCCCCCGGAGGGTGCGGACAGGTGCGCCGCCGGCAGGGCGTTCGCGTAGCGCGGCACCTGCTTGACGATGCAGTGGATCGCACCCGAGGCAGTGATGATGCTCGAGCACTGGATGGGCACCAGCGTCACGCCCGACCCGGCCGCGGCGGTCCACTTGGCGATGGCGTCGGCGTCCTCGTCGTTGTAGGAGGCGTTGCCGCCCGGCACCACCGCGGTCCCGTACACGGGGATGAAGATCCGGTTGTTGACGCGGAACGCGTTGGCGTAGGTGTAGTGCGTCGAGCCGACGTTCCATGCCTTCGGCCGCAGCACCTCGAAGCCGAGCGCCTGCATGTACGGCACGGCGTTGTTGGTGACGCTGATCGCCGTCGCGTTCGAGCCGGCGATGAACTCCGAGATCACGACCGTGTTCTCGTCGACGAGGTACATCCACATGTCGATGTGCCCGGTGCCGTCCACGGAGAACGGCAGCTGAGGCAGGACGTGGAGGGTATCGATCCCCTGGAACGAGTCGTGGAGCTCGCGGACGAGCGAGTCGCTGAATCCCTCGCTGGACGGGTTGTCGAGGTTCACGAGCGCCGTGCAGAAACCGGAGCGGCCTGGGCCGGGCTGGAAGTTGCCGCCGGAGTAGTACAGCCCCTGGTCGTAGGTGGACACGCCGAAGGTCGCATCGCCGACGAGCGTGGGGATGAAGTTGTCCTGGGGACGCGTCGAGTAGTAGTGGCTGTCCACCACCGCGAGCGTGCCGTTCTCGAAGACGAAGTGCGGGCCGTAGTCGCGCATCCAGATCGAGTTGTTCGGCTGGATGATGAAGACGACCTTCGAGAGGTTCGCCCCCGCTGCGGAGAAGGCGCTCGCCGCGGACGTCGCCGTGGTCTGGTTGGCCACCAGCACGTAGGCGATCTCGTCGTTCACGGTTCCGGCCGTCAGTGCGCTGACGCACGCTGTCACCACCGTGTTCCAGCTGCTGCCGTACTGGAAGAGCACTCCGCGGGTGGGCGAATACTCCGGTGGGCTCGAGACCAGGGACGGGTTCGGTGCGGTGAACGCGCCTGCCCCGGCGGGCATGTCGCGCGCACCGGACACGTCGATTGCGTACGGCACGAGCGACTGGTTGGGGTCATACGGCGTACCCCCCTCACGCACGCGCGTGAGGGTCGAGCGCTGCTCCTGCTCGGCGGCGATCGCCACGGCAGGGGTGAGGATGGCCGTGGCCGCGAGTACGAGGAGGGCGGTGGATCGGGTCTGCATGTCTGGATTCCGTCGTCGGTGGTTCCGGGATAACGGTACCCCGGGAACCCCCGGGAGGGAAACGACGGTTGCCCGGAATGGGTCCATCGTTGCTCCCCCGGTACGGATTCGCCGCCGGAGCCGGGCCGCATCAGCCCTCTGCGGCTTATCCGACCAAAAGCACGTCCGCCGGACACGCGTCAGTGCGTGTCCGGCGGACGGAAGCTGGAACTTGGTTGCTGGCCCGTCGGCGGTCAGGTCGGCTGTGCCTCGACCTTGCGGGTCTCGTCGGTGGAGGTGCCGCCGGTTCCCACGAAGGTGAGGTAGTCGTTGCCTTCGTCGCGGGTGGCCTCGATGGCGGTCCCGTCCATGAACTCGCCGCTGAGCAGGCGCTCGGCGAGCGGATCCTCGATGTACTGCGCCAGCGCGCGGCGCAGCGGACGGGCACCGTAGTCGGGGTTGTAGCCCTTCTCGATCAGGAAGTCCTTGGCGGCATCGCTCACCGTGAGGCTCATGCCGCGGCCCTTCAGGCGATCGCGCACCTTGGCCATCTCGAGGTCGATGATGTGCGTGAGGTCCGGCTTGATGAGCGGACGGAACACGATCATGTCGTCGAGGCGGTTGATGAACTCGGGACGGAAGAACTTCTCCGCCTCGCTCTGCAGGGACTTCTTGATCTTCTCGTAGTCCTGCACCTCCTGGCGCTTGGTGAAGCCGAAGTTCGCGCCGCCCTTGATGATGTCGGAACCGATGTTCGACGTCATGATGATGATGGCGTTGCGGAAATCGATGCGGCGGCCGAACGAGTCGGTCAGGTGGCCGTCGTCCATCACCTGCAGGAGCATGTTGAAGACGTCCGGGTGGGCCTTCTCGACCTCGTCGAAGAGGATGACCGAGTAGGGACGCCGGCGCACGCGCTCGGTGAGCTGGCCGCCCTCCTCGTACCCGACGTAGCCGGGAGGAGCGCCGACCAGGCGCGACACGTTGTGCTTCTCCATGTACTCGGACATGTCGAGGCGGATCATCGCGTCCGGGTCGCCGAACATGAACTCGGCGAGGGCCTTGGCGAGGAGCGTCTTGCCGACGCCGGTCGGCCCGAGGAACATGAAGGAGCCCATCGGGCGCTTCGGGTCCTTGAGGCCGGAGCGGGCCTTGCGGATGGCGCGGGCCACCTGCTTGACCGCCTCGTCCTGGCTGATGACCGACTTGTGCAGTTCGGCCTCCAGCTGCAGGAGACGCGCGCTTTCCGCCTTCTCGAGGCGGGTGAGCGGCACGCCGGTCATCTTGCTGACGACCTCGGCGATGACGTTCTCGTCGACCACGGCATCGACCTCGTTCATGCGGTCGCGCCAGGTCTGCTGCATGCGCTCCTTCTCCTTGCGGAGCTTCTCGGCCTGGTCGCGGAGTTCCGCGGCCTTCTCGTAGTCGGCGTTCTTGACCGACTCGTCCTTCTCGATGGAGAGGCGCTCGATGCGGGCCTCCATGTCCGCCAGATCCGGCGGCTTGGTCATGGACTTGAGGCGCAACCGCGCACCGGCCTCGTCGATCACGTCGATCGACTTGTCCGGCTGCACGCGACCGGTGATGTACCGGCCCGAGAGGTCCACCGCGGCCTTGAGGGCACCGTCGGTGATGCGCACCTTGTGGTGCTTCTCGTAGCGCTCGCGCAGGCCCTGCAGGATCAGGAAGCTCTGCTCGGCGTTCGGCGGCTCGACGGGGATCGACTGGAAGCGGCGCTCGAGCGCGGCATCCTTCTCGATGTACTTGCGGTACTCGTCGAAGGTGGTGGCGCCGACGCACTGGATCTCGCCGCGGGCGAGGGCGGGCTTGAGCACGTTGGACGCGTCGATCGCGCCCTCGGCGCCGCCGGCACCCACGAGCGTGTGCAGCTCGTCGATGAAGAGGATGATGTTCTTGGCGCGACGCACCTCGTTCATCACCGCCTTGATGCGCTCCTCGAACTGGCCGCGGTACTTGGTGCCGGCCACCATGCTGGCGAGGTCAAGCACCACCAGGCGCTTGTCGAACAGGAGGTCGGGGACTTCCTGCGCCAGGATGCGCTGTGCCAGGCCCTCCACGATCGCGGTCTTGCCGACGCCGGCCTCGCCCAGGAGGACGGGGTTGTTCTTGGTGCGGCGGCTCAGGATCTGGATGAGGCGCTCGATCTCGTGCTCGCGGCCGATCACCGGGTCGAGCTCGCCGCTCTTGGCGAGTTCGGTGAGGTCGCGGCCGAAGCTGTCGAGGGCCGGGGTCTTGCTCTTGCCGCGGCGGGCCGTGGTGCCGCCCTCGACGGGGCCGGGCTCCTGGGACTGCGGTTCGGCGGGCTGCTGCGGAGCCTCGTCGCGCTCCTGGTCGCTGCCGGCGCCGAGGAGGTTGAGGACTTCCTCGCGGACTTCCTCGAGCTTGAGGCCGAGGTTCATGAGCACCTGGGCGGCGACGCCGTCGTGCTCGCGGAGCAGGCCGAGCAGGAGGTGCTCGGTGCCCACGTAGTTGTGGTTCAGGTTGCGCGCTTCCTCGATCGCGTACTCGATGACCTTCTTGGCGCGGGGCGTCTGCGGGAGCTTGCCCATGGTCACCATCTCGGGGCCGCTCTTGACGAGCTTCTCCACCTCGAGGCGAACCTTGCGGAGGTCGATGTCCAGATTCTTGAGGACGTTGGCGCCGACGCCCGAGCCCTCCTTCACGAGGCCGAGCAGGATGTGCTCCGTGCCGATGTACTCGTGGTTGAAACGCTGGGCTTCCTGGTTTGCCAGGGCCATGACCTTGCGGGCGCGGTCAGTGAGTCGTTCGAACATTCCAGCCTCCTTCGGGGTTGGTCCGGGTTCTCCGGACCTGCTTCATTCCAACCGTACGAACCGTGAGCGGTCAATGCTAGGAATTGATCCGTGGGTTCGTGCGGATACAGGGTGCAAACGGCTTGCCAATCCGTGGCCAGCGGGAAAGGCATCGGCATGAAGGGGGGCGGTATTGACGTCTTCAGGCGGGATTCGTGCATTTGTGGGTGCTCAGTTTCGGGGTCGGAATCGAGGGTGAGGCGCGTAAGAGCCTTCCATGCGTTGGTTTGCGTCGTGCGCGGCGTTGGGGGCGGCTACGCTTTCCTTCCATGGGTGCCGCACCACGATTCCCGCTCCTCTTCGCTGCCATCATGGCAGCGTGCCTGTGCTGGCAGGCGCACTCGCAGGGCACGTTGGATCGGCCGGTGGAGGTTCGCGGCCGCCTGGTCACCGGCGCGGCGTTCGCAGGGAAGATCACCTCCTGGACCACCGATCGGTTCGTGGGGAGTTTCGGCGAGTACGGTTGGAGCGACCTGGTGGCGGCCGACCTGCGCCGCATCTACATGCAGGTGATGGATCGCAAGAGCGCGCCACTCTGGGTGAACCTCGGCGAGCTGCTCACGGGCGCGAAGGGCGGCACGCAGTTCGCCGACGATGCATTCGGCCAGGCCAAGCGCCTGGGTGCCGCGCCGGCTGCGATCGACGCCGCGCGCACCCGCGGCAAGGCCGCGTTCGCCGCGCGCGAGGAGCGCGAGCGCATGGACCGCGAGAAGCGCCTGCAGGACGACGTGCTTCCCGACGACGCCACCGCGAAGCCATGGCCCGTGCTCACGGACGCGGAGCGCGCGCAGGCGATCGACCGGATGCGCCAGGAGGCGGTGGCCGCGATGCAGGTGGCGGGCGTGACCTCGGAAAGCGTGGAAACCGAGATGTTCCTCCTGTACGGAGACCTGCCGCGCGCGGAGCTCCAGCGCTGGGGCCGCGAGCTCGACAGCATGTATGCGCGCGTGGCCGACGTGCTGGCCGTGCCCAAGGGCGTCAACCTGTTCTGGGGCAAGGCGGTGATCCTGGCGTTCCAGAAGCAGGACACGTTCCGTTTGGCCGAGGCTGCCATCTTCAACCACAAGGCGCCGCCGAACCTGCGCGGCGTCTGCCACATGAAGGGCCCGCAGGTCTACATCAACATCTACCGCGGCAACGACGAGCTGGAGTTCGCGAGCACCCTGGTGCACGAGACCACCCACGGCATCGTCTACCGCTACGCCACGCCGGTGCAGCTGCCGGACTGGGCCAACGAGGGCTTCGCGGAATGGGTGGCGCGCACCTGCGTGCCGCGTTCCAAGGTGGACGCCAGCCGGCGCCCGCAGGGGCTGGCGTTCTTCCGCCAGGGCGGCGATGCCGGCAAGATCATGGCCATGAGCGGCAAGGAAGGCACGTGGCCCGGCGACAACGCCATCGGGTACTCGGTGGGCTACCTGCTGGTGGACCTGATGATCGCCGACCGACCGCAGAAGTTCGGCACCTGGGTCAAGTCGGTGAAGGGCGGAGCGCCGTGGCAGAAGGCCCTTGGCGAGGACTTCGGGGTGGCGCCCGCCATGCTCTCGCAGTCGGCCTCGCAGTGGTACCGGACGAACGACGGCACGCCGCGCCGCTGAGCCGTGGCGGCTACGATTCCGCCCCTCAAATGCCCACTGCCAACACCCGTCGCAAGACCAAGAAGAAGCCCGCCCGTTCCGGCTGGCGCACCGCCCGCACCAGCGACCGCCACGAGCTCTACGAGGGCTCGGTGCAGGAACCTTCCGCGGAGATCGCCTTCATCGAGCGCGCCTTCCGCGAGCGCAACGGCCGCCTGCCGGAGGTGGTGCGCGAGGACTTCTGCGGCACCGGCTTCGCCAGCTGCGAATGGGTGAAGCACCGCGCGGGCAACCGCGCCGTCGGTATCGATCTCTGTGCCAAGACCATGGCGTGGGGCAGGAAGCGTCACTGGGACAAGCTCTCCGCCGAGCAGCGCGGCCGCATGAAGTACGTGAAGGGCAACGTGCTCAGCACGCGCACCGAGCCGGCCGACGTGCTGGTGGCGCTCAACTTCAGCTACTTCATCTTCAAGAAGCGCGCCGAGCTGGTGAAGTACTTCAAGGCCGCGTTCTCCAACCTCAAGCCGGGCGGCGTGTTCGTGCTGGATTCGTACGGCGGCTACGAGAGCTTCTCCGTCACCAAGGAGGAGCGCGACCTCGACGGCTTCACCTACATCTGGGACACCGAGAAGTACAACCCGGTCAACGGCGACGTCCTGAACCACATCCACTTCCGCTTCCCCGATGGCACCGAGATCCGCAAGGCCTTCACCTACGACTGGCGCCTGTGGACGCTGGCCGAGATCCAGGAAGCGCTGGAGGACGCGGGCTTCGTGCGTCCGGCCGTGTACTGGGAAGGCACCGTCAAGAAGACCGGCGAAGGCAACGGCATCTACCGCAAGAAGACGGTCGGCGAGGCCTGCGCGGGCTGGATCGCCTACCTGTCGGCGGAGAAGCCGCGGTGATCTCGACCGGCTCCGAAGGCCTGGGACTGTCCCAGCTCGCGCCGCTCCTGGCGGAAGTGGGCAAGGCCTTCGAGCGCCAGCTCGCGAGCGACCTGCCGCCCGTCAACACGCTGTGCCGCCACGTCGAGCGCTACCGCGGCAAGATGCTGCGGCCCACCATGGTGTTCCTCTGCGGCCAGGCATTCGGCCCGGTGGGCGAGCGGCACGTGATCGTGGCCGCCACCTGCGAGATGATCCACATGGCCACCCTCGTGCACGATGACGTGCTCGACGAGGCCGAGGTGCGCCGCAAGGGCCACACCGTGAACCACCTGCGCGGCAACGAGGTGGCGGTGATGCTCGGCGACTACCTGATCTCGAACGCCTTCCACCTGTGCAGCCGCGCCGGCGACCCGGCGCTCAACCTGCGCCTCGGGGAAGTGACCAACACGCTCTGCGAGGGCGAGTTGGTGCAGCTCAGCCACCGCGAGGACCTCTCGCTGGATGAGCGCACGTACTTCGAGATCGTGCGCCGCAAGACCGCCGTCCTGATCGGTGCGTGCTGCGAGCTCGGTGCGCAGCTCTCGGGTGCGCCGGCCGATGCCGTGGCCGCGCTGCGTCGCTTCGGCGAGGGGATCGGCGTGGCGTTCCAGATCCAGGACGACCTGCTCGACCTCGAAGGGCGCCAGGACGTGGTGGGCAAGAGCCTCGGCCGCGACCTCGAGAAGGGGAAGCTCACGCTCCCGGTGATCATCCACCTGGCACAGGCCTCCGGCGAGGTGCGCGAGCGCACGATCGAGGCAATCCGCGCGCGCGACGGCGCGGCCCTGCTGGCGGAGCTCACGTCGAGCGGCTCGCTCGCTGCTGCGCGCTCACGCGCGGTGGAGCTGGTGGCGGCGGCGCGCACGGAACTGCGGCACGTCCCCGCGGGAGTGTCGCGGGATGCGCTCGATGCCGCGGCGATGGCGATCGTTCACCGAGACTTCTGACCGGCGCCCGAGGCTGCCCATCCGCGTGCGCCCTTGGTGGCGACGGGCTTCGCATTGGCGCGGTTGGCGGCGATCATCTTCTCGATGTCGGATTCCTGCAGGCTCATCGGGTGTCCCTGCCAGCGGACGATGCCGTCGGGCGAGAAGATGGCCATGTGCGGGATGCCCTTCACGCCGAAGAACTTGTTCTTCAGCGTGCCGGCGGGGTCGAGCGCAAGCGAATACCTGAAGTCGGCGGGCTTGAGCTTCTGCTTCTTGAGGCCGGCGGTGAAGGCGCTGTCCTTCTCGTCGCTGATCCCCACGAACAGCATGTCCTTGCCGTACTTGTCGTTCAGCTCGTTGACGTGCGGGATGGCGGCGCGGCAGGGGCCGCACCAGGTGGCCCAGAAGTCGATCGCCACCAGCCGACCGCTCGCATCGGGGCGCGGGGTGATCCATGATGCCACCGTGAAGCCGGGGATCGTCTTGCCGCGCATGTCGGAGGCGCTATCGACGGGTGCGAGGAACTCCGGCCACTTCACGTCCTCCGCAGGCTTGGTCGCCGCAGCTCCCGGCGCAGCCGGCTTCTCCTTCGCCTCGACGCTCTCGTCCGTTTCCTCCGCCAGGAGCTCGGGGAGCTTCGCCTTCAGGCCGTCCTCGCTGAGGCCCGCGAAGCGGACCGCGCCGGTCTTGTCGATGACGATGTTCACCGGGCGCTTCCACACGCCGAGCGCGTCGCACCATTCGCCGGAGGCGTCCACCGCCACCAGGCACGGCGGGTCCTTCGCGAAGATGTTGTCGGCACGGTCGGCCTGCTCCGGGGTGTGCAGGCCCACGAGGACCACGCCCTCGGGCAGTGCCTTCTTCACCTTCTCGAGCGCCACGCGCGGGCTGGACTTTCCGCCCACGGAACGGATCACCGTGACCTTGCCCTGGAAATCGCTGCGGGCCATCGCCTCGCCGCCGAACCAGTTGAGCGTGGCCGGGGGCTTGGGGATCACCCAGCCGACGTTCGCCTGGAGGGCCTCGCGGTCCTCCTTGTCGAGCTTCTCGTAGTACTTGGCTTCCGACATGGGAGCGGCACCCCTGTCATCCTTACCCTTGTCGTCCTTCACCTTGCCCTTGCCGTCGCCGTCGGTCATCGGCGGGGCGGTTGCTCCGCCCTTGGAGCCCCCGTACTGCGGCGCGGCGAACGCGGCGGCCGCGAGGAACGATGCCGATGCGGCGATGCACAACCGGGCGACGAGGGGGGCCTGGATCATGCCCCGAATGCTACCGGGATGGGCCTCATTGCTCCAAGAATGCCGCGGAAAGGCCGCGAGCGCCGCTCACCGACAGACGGGCATGGCCATGTTGTCGATGAGGCGCACGGTGTCGAGCCGCGCGGCGATGAGGGCACGCGTGGGGCGCTCGAAGCCGGTCACGGGAAGCAGCGTGGTGGCATCGCGGACCACGGCGTAGTCGACGGCCAGGCCGTGGTCGGCGAGCGTCTCCTGCATGAGGCGTTCGGCGGTCTGTGGGTGCTGCGCGCTGGCTGCCATCTGCAGTGCGCGCACCAGGCCCAGCGCCTGGTCACGCTGTTCCGGGCGCAGGTAGCGGTTGCGGCTGCTCAGGGCCAGGCCATCGGGCTCGCGCACCGTGGCGCCGGGCTCGACGCGCAGTGCGCCCCAGCGGCCGCCGGATTCGGTGACCATCTGCGTGAGGACGCGCAGCTGCTGGAAGTCCTTCTCGCCGAAGACGGCGAGGGCAGGGCGCGTGAGGTCGAAGAGCCGCGCCACCACCTGGCACACGCCGTTGAAGTGGCCAGGGCGGCACGCGTCCTCGAGCCCTGGCTCCCGCGCGACGGCGGGCAGCGGCCATGACGCCGCGTGCTGTTGCGCAGCCTCGAGCCCATCGGTGTAGACGGTCTCCGCCGCGGGTGCGAACACCACGTCCGCGCCGCAGCGCTCGGCGAGCGCCACGTCATGCTCGAGCGTGCGCGGGTACTTGGCGAAGTCCTCGCGCGGGCCGAACTGCGTCGGGTTGACGAAGACCGTGGCGACGACGGGCATCCCGCGGCCGCGGACCTGGCGGATGAGGGAGCCGTGGCCCTCGTGGAGCGCGCCCATCGTGGGGACCAGGGCGCATCCCGCGAACGGGGCAAGCGAGGCTGGATCGTGGATCAACTGCACGGGCGGCGCACAATAGCGGTCGCGGGGCGTCCTGCGCGGGGGTTCTGTCCGAGAATTCGCGGAGAACGCGCGATGAAAGCCTTCTCATCCCTGCCGGGCAGCCCTACACTGTGCGGTGCGACTGAATCTCAACGCCGGCCGCCCGCGAAGGCGCCGGACACTGGGAAGGCCGCCCAAGACACCATGGCACCCAAGCTCCCCATCTTCCTCGACAATGCCGCTACCACCCGCTGCGACCCCCGCGTCGTGGAGGCCATGCTTCCCTACTTCAGCGAGAAGTTCGGCAACTCCGCCAGCCGCAACCACAAGTTCGGCTGGGAGGGCGAGGACGCCGTCGAACTGGCCCGTGAGCAGGCTGCCGCCCTGATCGGCGCGAACCCGAAGGAAATCATCTTCACCTCGGGCTCCACCGAGAGCAACAACCTGGCCATCAAGGGCGCCGCCGAGATGTACGCGAAGGCCCCCGTCGGCCAGACCGGTCGCGGCCACATCATCACGGCCACCCACGAGCACAAGGCGGTCCTCGACCCCTGCAAGCGCCTGCAGCGCGAGGGCTTCGACGTGACCTTCCTGGAGCCCGGCGAGGACGGCATCATCACCGCCGATATGGTGGCCGGCGCCATCCGCCCGGACACGATCCTGGTGACCCTGATGTGGGCCAACAACGAGATCGGCACCATCAACGAGCTCCCGCAGATCGGCAAGCTCTGCCACGAGAAGGAGATCATCCTCCACACCGACGCCACGCAGTGGGTCGGCAAGATGCCCACCGACGTCGAGCGCGACTGCATCGACCTCATGAGCTGGAGCGCCCACAAGATGTACGGCCCCAAGGGCGTGGGCGCGCTCTTCGTGCGCCGCCGCAAGCCGCGCGTGCGCCTCGAGGCCCTGATCGACGGCGGCGGCCATGAGCGCGGCATGCGCTCCGGCACGCTGAACGTCACGGGCATCGTCGGCTTCGGCAAGGCCTGCGAGCTCTGCAAGGAGCACATGGAGCAGGAATGCGAGCGCCTGGTCAAGCTGCGCCGCAAGCTCGAGACCGAGCTCAGCAAGCGCATCGAGGTCACCCAGGTCAACGGCCACGCCGACAAGCGCCTGCCGCACATCTGCAACATCTCCTTCGGCTTCGTCGAGGGCGAGAGCCTGATGATGGGCGTCAAGGACATCGCCTGCAGTTCCGGCAGCGCGTGCACCAGCGCGAGCCTCGAGCCGAGCTACGTCCTCAAGGCCCTCGGCGTCGGCGACGAGCTGGCGCACAGCTCGCTGCGCCTCTCGCTCGGCCGCTGGACCACCGAGGAGGAAGTCGACTTCGCCATCGAGCAGATCGTGAAGGCCGTGGAGCACCTGCGCACCATGAGCCCGCTCTTCGACCTGCACAAGGAAGGCATCGACATCTCGAAGATCGTCTGGCAGGCCCACTGAGCCGCGCCGCGCGTTGACACGCTGACAGAAACACCGCACCACCGCGGCCCCGCCGCTCCAACAGGACACGAACCCATGGCATATTCGGACAAGGTCGTCGATCACTTCCAGCACCCGCGCAACGTCGGCAGCTTCGGCACCAGCGCGGACGTCGCCAAGCGCACCGATGTGGGCGTCGGCATCGTCGGCGCACCCGAGTGCGGCGACGTGATGCAGCTCCAGATCAAGGTGAACGAGCAGGGCCTCATCGAGGACGCCAAGTTCAAGTGCTTCGGCTGCGGCAGCGCCATCGCCTCCAGCAGCCTGGCCACCGAGTGGCTCAAGGGCAAGTCCGTGGACGAGGCCCTGACCATCAAGAACACGCAGATCGTCGAGGAGCTCAGCCTCCCGCCGGTCAAGATCCACTGCAGCGTGCTGGCCGAGGACTCGATCCGCGCGGCCATTGCCGATTACCGCAAGAAGAACGGTGTGGTCGCCGAGACGACCGCCGCCGCGCACTGAACGGTCACAGCGCACCTACGGAAAGCACACCACCATGCCAGTCATCATCACCGACACCGCCGCGCGCGAGATCAACAACATCGTCAACCAGCAGGGCCTGGACGGGGACAAGATCCGCCTCCGCGTCGGCGTGAAGGGCGGCGGATGCAGCGGCTTCAGCTACATCCTCGACCTCACCGAGGTCCAGAAGGACACCGATGAGCTCTGGGAGTTCAGCTACCGTCCGTCGGCCGACGGCAAGGGCCTGACCCGCGTCGAGGGCGCCACCGGCGGCACCGCCACGGCCGTCGCCGAGCCGGGCACCTTCACGGTGCGCGTGGTCTGCGACCCCAAGAGCTACCTGTACCTCAACGGCACCACCATCGACTTCAAGGACGAGATCATGGGCCGCGGGTTCGTCTTCAGCAACCCGAACGCCTCCACCACCTGCGGCTGCGGCTCGAGCTTCAGCGCCTGACCGCGGTGCCGGCGGGCAGAGGTCCGTCCATCCACAGAACCCCCAGCGGGCCGTCCCTTCCCGGGCGGCCCGCTATCGTTCGATGATGCGCACCAACGCCTTCGCCCGCGTCCGCTCCGGTTCTGCACTCCTGATGCTGGCGACTGCGCTCGCGGGCTGTGGTTCCGGGCCTGAGCGCGCCGCGCCGGCAGCGGCCGTGAGCACCGCCAACGGCGTGCCCACGCCGCCCGTGGCGAAGCAGGAGCCGTACCTGGTCAAGAGCCCCTTCGGCGACCGCACCGACGAGTACTACTGGGTTCGCGACGACGACGCGAGCAACAAGCGCGACGACGTCATGGACTACCTGCGGGCCGAAGTGGCCTACACCGACGCCATGATGGCGCGGCTGCGCCCCCTCGAGGAGACGCTCGTGAAGGAGATGCGCGCGCGCATCAAGGAGGACGATTCCACCGTCCCGGCCTACGACCGCGGCTACTGGTACTGGCAGCGCTTCGACCAGGGCGCGGAGTACCCGACCTACCTGCGCCAGCGCGGGACGGCGGCGGCGCAGGACGAGACCGCCGCGCCGGAGGTGATCCTCGACGTGCCTGCCCTCGCAACGGGCGAGGACTACATGCGCATCGGAGACACCGCGGTGAGCCCGGACGGCCACATGCTCGCCTGGAGCCAGGACGTGACGGGCCGCCGCATCCATTCGCTGCGCTTCAAGGACCTGCGCACGGGCACCGTCCTCCCCGACCGCATCGAGGGCGTGCTGGAGAGCGTGGAGTGGTCCGCGGACGGTCGGACGGTCTTCTACATCAAGCAGGATCCGGTCCTCCTCCAGAGCGGCCCGGTGTACCGGCACGTGATGGGCACGCCGGTCGCGCAGGACGTGCTGGTCCACGACGAGCCCGACAAGACGCTCTTCACCACCATCGGCGCAAGCCGCAGCCATAAGTACCTGCTGATAGAGATGGAGGGCTACGACACCAACGAGCTCCGCGCCGTGCCGCTCGAGCAGGCCGACGCACCGGCGACCGTGGTGCTGGCGCGCCGCCCCAACGTGCGCAACTACGCGGACCACTGCGCCGGCCGCTGGCTGGTGCGCACCAACGACGGCGCCCGGAACTTCCGGCTGGCCGTCGCGCCCGAGCAGAACCCCGAGGACCGTGCCGCGTGGCTGCCCATCCTCCCGCACCGCACCGACGCGGCCGTGGACCAGGCGCTTGCCTTCGATGGCGGCATCGCCGTGCTTGAGCGCGTGGAGGCGAACGCGCGCATCCGCATCATGCCGTGGTCGGGCGGCGACGGCTTCGTGGTGCCGGCCGACGAGACCGCGTTCTCCATGGGCCTCGGCGAGAACCTCGATGCCGCCAACGGCTCGGTGCGCATCGGCTACACCTCGATGATCACGCCGCGCACCACCATGGACGTGGACATGGCCACCGGCAAGCGCACCGTGCGGAAGGTGCAGCCGGTGATCGGCTACGACCGCGCGCTCTACGCCACGGCGCGCGTGTGGGCGCCGAGCCGCGACGGCAAGCGGATCCCGGTGTCGCTCTCCTGGCGCAAGTCGGCGTGGAAGAAGTTCGACCGCTCGCCGGTGCGCATCGAGGGCTACGGCGCGTACGGCATCCCCACCGACGCCGAGTTCGACATGGGCGCCATCAACCTCATGGACCGCGGCTTCCTGATCGCCGCGGCGCACGTGCGCGGCGGTGCCGACATGGGCCAGGACTGGTACGAGGACGGCCGCCTGATGCACAAGCGGAACACGTTCAACGACTTCGTGGATGCCACGGATTTCCTGCGCAAGGACGGCTTCTGCGGCGACCGCGTCTTCGCCACGGGTGGCTCGGCGGGCGGCCTGCTGATGGGCGCGGTGGCGAACCAGGCCGGCGACCGTTACAAGGGCACGGCGCTCCACGTGCCGTTCGTGGACGCCATGACCACCATGCTCGACGAGACCATCCCGCTCACCACCAACGAGTGGACGCAGTGGGGCAATCCGAAGGAGTCGAAGGCGGCGTACGACTACATCCTCTCGTACTCGCCCTACGACAACCTGGCTGCGAAGGCGTACCCCGCCATGCTGGTGACCACCGGGCTGTGGGATTCGCAGGTGCAGTACTACGAGCCCACCAAGTACGTGGCCCGCCTGCGCCGGCTGCGCACCGACGGCAACCCGTTCCTGCTCCACGTCAACATGGAGGCCGGGCACGGCGGCAAGAGCGGTCGTTTCGAGCGGCTCCAGCAGGCTGCGCTGGAGCAGGCGTTCTTCCTCGACCTGGCGGGCATCGACCGCTGAGCGCGTACCGGCTCACGCCTCGGGCGTGGTGATCGTGGCAAGGATGCCCGGATCGCGCCGCGCGAAGGTCGGCACCTGGTCGCCGGCGAGCGGATGCGAGATGTGCCAGCCCTGCGCGGCGTGCCAGCCACGCTCGGCCAGGAACGCCCATTGCGCAGGGTTCTCGACGCCCTCGGCCACGCAGTCGACGCCGAGCATGCGCGCGTGGCGCAGCGCACCGTCGAGCATGGCGCGGTCCTCGGCGGAGCCGGGGAGGCGCGCCACCACCGACTGGTCGACCTTCAGTTCGTCGATGGGGAAGCGGCGCAGCACGTCGAAGCCGCCGATGCCCGTGCCGAAGTCGTCGATGGAGACCTGCACGCCGGCAATGCGCATCGCTTCCAGCTGCACGCGCACGGCGTCGCCTGCCTGGTGCAGCACGCCTTCCTGGACCTCCACCGTGAGCAGGCGGCCTGGAAGTGCAGACTCGGTCAGGGCCATGCGCAACTCGTCCTCCAGGTCGCCGCGCCGGAGCTGGCTGGCGGCGATGTTCACGCTCACCGGAAGCTCGCAGCCGGCCAGGCACCAGGCCGCGCACTGGCGGCACGCCTCGCGGAGGGCCCAGCTGCCGATCTCGTCCAGCAGTCCCGCGTCCTCGGCGATGGCCAGCAGGCGCCTGGCCGGCACGGCTTCGCCGGTGGTGGGGAGCGTCCAGCGGATGAGCGCCTCGGCGCCCACCATCCGGCCGGTGAGGATGCTGACCTTCGGCTGGTACACGAGGCGGAACGCGCCTTGTTCGAGCGCACGCTGCAGCATCGTGGCGAGCTGTGCGTCGCGGAGCGCGTCCTCGGCCTGGGCCTCCGCGTAGAAGTGGATGCGCGGCTGCGAACTCGTACGTGCCATGCGAAGCGCATGGCGGCTGCGTGCGATCGCGATCTCGATGGGCGGCATCGGTTCGCCGCTCGCGATGCGGAGTACGCCGATCGCCGCACGGATGCGCAGTTCGTTCGCGCCCACCTGCACCGCGGGCTGGCCCGTGCCGCCCAGGGCGGCGAGCAGTCCGCGCGGTTCGGCGGCGGAGCCGGGGATCAGCACGATGGCCTCGCCGCGGGAGCCCGGGAAGAGCGCGGCCTGCTCCGGGATGAGCGCGCGGATGCGGGTTCGCCAGAGTTCGTCGAGCTCGCGGAGTGCCTCGAAGCCTTCCACCGAGGCGATGGCGGCGGCGTCCTCGAGTTCCAGCGTGCAGAGGAGCGCCGGGCGGTGCATGGAAGCAAGCGCGGCCTCGATGGCGGCGTGTGCGCCGGCGTCCGCCACCACCGTGGGGACGGGGTTCGGGAAGCGCCGCTCGCGGCCGCGGACAGCCTCGACAAGGGCGTGTGGATCCGCGGGGGTGGCCAGCGCGTCATCGGCGCCGGCCAGGAGCGCGTCGCGGATATCTGCGGCGGATTGGCTCTCGACGGGAAGCAGGGCGATCACCGCCAGCCTTCCCGACGCCGCGATCGTGCGCGCGCTGGAGCAGAACTCCGCGAGCTCCATGCCGGAACGCTCGGTGCTGAAGATCGCCACTTCCGGATACGCCTCGGCCACCAGCCGCAGCCCACCCTCGGCGTCGCCGGAGGAGCGCACCTCGAACCTCGCCTGCCGCAGCCCGAGCGCCAGGCGGTCACGCGTGGCGGGGTCGGGCTCGACGAGGAGGACGCGGGTCATGCCGCGAGTCTAGCGGCGCGCGTGCGTCACGCCCGGCGACGACGTGCGGCGCACGCGCCGCCGGCAAATGCCAGGAGCGACAGCGCGCCGGGTGCAGGGACAAGCGACACCGAGAGCGAGTTGGCAGTGCCGATGTACGTGCCCGTCAGGGTGGCAACATCGAAGAGGAACAGGTTGTAGCCCGTGCTTCCGAAGGCCACCGCCTCGCCGGCCGGGTTTGTGCCGTTGGTGACGAAGTAGTACGACGTGGCACCGGGCGTCACCGTCGAGAAGTCGAGGGCCGCGATGGTCGGCGTGCCTGCGTCGGTGAAGTTCAGGTACAGGAACTTGTCGGTGCAGATGCCGGCGATGACGGTCTGCGATTCCCCGAGGAGCAGCCCGCCCTGCGACACCCGCATCGAGTGCGACTCGAGGTACGTGGCCGCGTAGGGAGCGTCCTGCAGGGTGGCCGGGTTCCAGGCGGTGGTCGTCTCGTTGATCAGGTCCGGGTTCTTCTCGATGAAGGACGCGGGAGCGGAGGCCTTGGTCGTGAACTCGCCCTCGGCCAGGAAACCGTTGCTGAAGCCCAGGGAGTAGTGGTAGACGGCGGCGCTTGCGCCCGAGGAGATCAGCAGCGCGGCGGCCGTTGCGAACAGGGCGGACTCGTGGCGCGGGAAGGGGCGGGTCATGGGCGCAGGCACTCCAGGTTGGGATGGCAACATCGCCGACGCGGGAACACCCACGCCTCGGCCGGGGAGAGGCGGAATCGGCGCTCGAAGTGTGTCACGGGAACGGTGGCGTTCCGTTGGCCGGCGAGGGGCCGGATTCAGTGGGTATTACCCGCCAACCAACGCGCAATCACCGGCCAGGCCATCCATGCTGCCGCAAGCGGCAGGTACAGGGCAAGGACCCAGCGCACGGCCTTCCCGGTGACGCGGACATTGATGCTCGCGCCGAGCCAGCTGCCGACGATGGCGGTGGGCGCCAGGCATGCGGCGATCACCAGGGTGGGCCAGAGGGCGGTGCCGCCGCCCTCGAGCGGTGTGTTCCAGAGCGTGACCGACTTCAGCGTGGCGCCCACCAGGGTGAGCGGCACCATGGTGCAGATGCTGGTGATCACCGCGCGCTTCATCGGGATGCGGGCCCACGCACGCATCAGCGGGATACCCACCACGCCGCCGCCGATTCCCAGGAGGCCGCTCAGGAAACCCATCGTGAAGCCGATGCCGCCACCGCGCGCGGTGGTGAGCTCCTGGGCGTGCTCCTCCGCGTGCTCATGGCCTCCTGCAAGGAGCATGAACTCGCGGATGGCGATGGCGGCCAGGAAGACGGCGAACATGACGCGGAATCCGCTGGCATCCACCTGCGTGCTCACCGCCACGCCGACGAGGACGAAGACGATGGCCGCGGGCAGGATGCGCCGCGCGTATGTCCATTCGATCTTCCCGGCGCGGCTGTAGCGGCGGTACGCGGTGGCTGCCACCACCAGATTGGTGATCATGGCCGCGCCCTGGAGCTGCTGCTTGTCGGGGGAGATGAAGATGGTGGCGAGCGGGATGATCCCGATGGACCCGCCCACGCCGAGAAGACCGCCGATGACGCCGCCGAAGAGCCCGAAGGCCAGGTACTCGGCGATGGTCTGCGGATCCATCCGGAAAGCGTAACGATCGGCAGGAAAAAGGGCGGTGCTTCCCCGGCGGTTCCGCCGGGCGCTGGAAGATCGCGCCCATGCTCGTGACCATTCCCAGTTTCGCCCTGCAGGGCATCGATGCGGTCCGCTGCGACGTGGAGGTCTCGCTCCAGTCGCGCGGGCTGCCACGCATTGCGCTGGTGGGTCTGCCGGACCTCGCCGTGCGCGAGAGCATCGAACGCGTGAAGAGTGCGATGGCGGCCAGCGGATTCGAACCGCCGCGGCACCGGACCACCATCAGCCTTGCGCCCGCGGACCTGCGGAAGCAGGGGCCGGCGTTCGACCTGCCGATTGCGGTGGCGCTGCTTCTGGCGGCGCCGGACGCGGCGGATGGTCGAGGAAGCGGCGGCGGCACAGGCGGCGATCGCGTGCCGGAGGTTGGCGCGTGGATGCTCGCCGGCGAGCTGGCGCTCGATGGATCGTTGCGCAGCGTGCGCGGGGCGGTGGGGATGGCGCTCCTGGCGCGGCGGTTGGGGCTGGCAGGCATCGTGGTGCCGGCCGACAACGCGCGCGAGGCGGCGGTGGTGGAAGGGATGGACGTGCGTGCCGCGGGGGCGCTGCCCGAAGTGGTGGCATTCTTCCGCGGCGCGTGCGTCCTGCCGAAGGCGCAGCCGGTGGACGTGCGCGGGGCCATCGCGGTGACGGCGCCGGCGGTCGACTTCCGCGAGATCCGCGGGCAGGGCCCTGCGAAGCGTGCGCTCACGATCGCCGCGGCGGGCGGGCACAACGCGCTCCTCATCGGCCCGGCCGGGTGCGGCAAGACCATGATGGCGCGCGCGCTGCCCGGGATCATGCCGCCCCTCGAGCCCGACGAGGCGCTCGAGGTCACGCGGATCTGGAGCGCGGCCGGTTCCGGCGCGCCGCGGCTCGTGACCGAGCGGCCGTTTCGGGCGCCGCACCACACGGCCAGCACGGTGGCGCTCGTCGGGGGCGGCGCGGCGGGAGTCCCGCGCCCGGGCGAGGTGACGCTCGCGCACCACGGCGTCCTCTTCATGGACGAGCTCCCGGAATTCGGCCGAAGCGCGCTGGAAGCGCTCCGCGAACCCCTCGAGGACGGGTTCATCACGGTGGCCCGTGCGCATGGCAGCGCGCGCTTCCCCGCAAGGAGCATCCTGGTGGCCGCCATGAATCCCACTGCGCGTGGCAATCGCGGCGCGGGCACGCGCGGTGTGCGGGAGCAGGAGAAGTACATGGAGCGCGTGAGCGGGCCCATCGTCGACCGCATCGACCTGCACGTGGAGGTGCGGGCCGTGCCCTTCGAGCGGCTGGCCGCAGCTCCCGTGGGCGAGGGCACCGCCGAACTGCGATCGCGCGTGATGGCCGCGCGTGCGGTGCAGCGCGCGCGGCAGGGTGCGGTGCTCAACGCGCACCTGCGCGGGAAGGCGCTCGATGCGGCGGCAGAGCTCGACGTCGCCGGGCGGGCGCTCCTCGGCGAGGCGATCGGGCAACTGGGCTTGAGCGCTCGCGCCTACGACAAGGTGCGACGGATGGCACGCACGATTGCGGATCTTGACGGCGTGGCGCAGGTGAGCGCCGTGCACGTGGCGGAGGCGGTGCAGTACCGCGTGCTTGATCGGCATGCGGGGTGAAGGGCGGTGCGTGCTCGCGAGCACCGCGCCCGGGAAAGAAAGCAGGTTCCGGCCAACGCGTGTTGGCCGGAACCTGCGGGTTCTCCTGTGAGATGTTCGCCGACTCAGCGGCGACCGCCACCACCACCGCCGCGCATGCCGCCGCCACCACGATTTCCGTAGTTCGGCGCGCTCATGCGCTGTGCGCTGTGGAAGCCGGACGCGCCGCGGGAGCCGCCGTAGCCGCCACCGCCGCGGTTGTTGGCCGCGTTGGCTGCGCCCCAGCGGTTGTTGCCCATGCCCGGCTGGGTGCCCATGCCGCGGTTGGTGCCCATGCCGGGCTGCGTACCCATGCCACGGTTGGTGCCCATGCCGCGGTCCACGCCTTCGGTGCCGCGCATGCCCTGGTCGATGCCCATGCCGCCGACGCCGCGCATGCCCTGGTCGATGCCCATGCCGCCGGTGCCGCGCATGCCCTGGTCGATGCCCATGCCGCCGGCGCCACGCATGCCTGCGTCCATGCCCGCTCCGCCGCGCCAACCGGCGCCCGCGCGTGCGCGGTCGGCGGCTGCCGCGTTCGCGTTCGCGCGGCCCATGCCGCCGAGGTCGTTGCGGTGGTCGTTGGCTGCGCGCGCTGCTGCTGCCGTGCGACGGTGGTCGTCCCACCGGCGGTGCCAGCGGCCCCAGTCGTTCCAGCCGTAGCCATAGCCATAGCCGTAGCCGTAGGCGGAACCCCAGTAGGGGCACCAGCCGTAGCCGCCGTAGCCGTCGTCGTAGACGTCGGAGTACATGTCCGGGTAGTCATCGATGTACTCGTTGCTCGTCGGCGGCGCATAGGTGCCGTCATCCGGGGAGTACTCGGCCTGGTTGCCGTAGGTGGCCGGGTAGGCCGGGGCCACGTAGTTCGGGTCGTTGGCCGCCATCGCGTCCTGGTCCGCCGTGGAGGCGTGCAGGGCTGCGTTGTAGTCATAGCCCGTGCCGTAGACCGGGGTGCCGTTCTGCATGTACGTGCCGAAGTAGCCGGCGGTCGATCCGTAGGTCACGGCGTTCGGGGTGCTGCCGTAGACCTCGACGTACGTGCACGCGTACACCGGGCACGAGGCCGGGATCGAGTAGATCGCCTCGGGCACCGAATCGCAGAGCGTCCACGGGCCGTTCGGGTCGGTGGCCGTGAACCACGCGCCGTCGTCGCAGCAGTAGTAGGCCGCATCGAGCTTCAGCACCGGCTGCCGTGCGTTGGTGCAGTACGAGAGCGCGCTGCCTTCGATCGGCGAGAAGTGCGGCTGGCCGCTGTAGACCGGCATGCACTTGGCATCGGCGCGGGTGAGCGTGAGCGTGCGCACCAGGTTGCTGGTGAGGCTCGCCGCCTTCGCCTCGGTGGTGCCGGGGACGCTGGCGCGCACGGCGCCCATCCTGCCGCTGGCCGGCAGCTTGGCGAACGCGGCCGGAACCTTGTCGGCGGCCTGGTATGCCCACGGGCCCTTCAGCAGGTCGGTCGAGGCGAACCAGCGGCCCGAGCCGAGGATCCACCACTCGTTGCCGCTGCGGAGGATGGTGTCCGCCGTGTTGGTCACGCGCTGCACGCCGGGGCACGCGTCGGCCAGTTCCGGCTTGCCGGAGATGGATACGAGGACGGTGGGACGGATGGCGATGTAGACGTCCGGCGGCGGACCCTGGACGTGAGTGGTGCGGTGCAGGTCGATGGTGTCCTTCACGTCGGCGGGGGGCGCCTTCGGCTTGCCGAGCGCGGTGATGACGTCCTGCGGCGGATCGGTCTGCGCCGCGTTGAACGGGCCTTCCATGGTGGCCGCGCTCACCCATTCCTGGGAGGAAAGCCGGGTGTACCACGCACCGGACGGGGACTTGAGCAGGATGTTCGGCGTGTTCACCACGCGCTTCCAGCCGCCCGTGCCGCAGGGACCGAAGCGCGGTGCGCCGTTGACGGAGATCAGCACCGTGTTGCGCTCGGTGACCTTGATCACCGGGACGGCGTTCGAGAGGTCCTTCACGTCGCGCGAGGAATCGATGGCGATGCCCTCGACGATGGTGCTCAGCGTGGCATCGAAGCCGACGCCCTCGAGGAGCTTGGCAAACTCGGCCTGCGTGGCCGCGCCGGTACCGTCGTCGAGCATGCACGTGTTGATGGTGAACTCGTTCAGTTCGACCACGCCCGGCGTCTCCGAGGAGGTGACCACGGCGGTCATGTCGAGCGTGCCCGCGGTCGGGCTGCCCGTTGCGCGCTTCACCTGCACCACGGCGCGGAGCGTCACGGTATTGCCGGCGATGGCGGTGTAGGAAGGCTCGTTGATGGTGAAGGTCACGCCGTCGGTGGTGGCCACCTGCGGCCACTCCGAGGGAACCACCGCGGTCTGCGCGGCCGCCGGGGCGGCGTCCGAGCCTGCGCCCTGCGCGGGCGCGGCCGGCGGTGCCTGGAACGTCATGAACGGGGTGGCAAGCGAAGCGCTTGCGAGGACGACAAGTCCGGCGATGGTCATCATGTGTCGTGGCCCTTGGGCGAAGTGGGGGTTCCCCGCGGAAGTGCGGAAGAACGGTCCCGCATCCTACTTGGCGCTGCGCGTACGGACCACGCGTGGCCACCTTTCGCCCGGTGCGGGCGGTCCGCAGGGGATCAATGCGGAGTGTTCCCTCAGGAAGCGCACGATCAGGGCAGGGGCCTCGGCCGGGTACTGGTGGCCGCCGTCGGTGACCATGGCCACGAAGGGCGTGCCCAGCGGCGACTCCCACCGGGTGCACTCCTTCGCCCATGGCTTCCCGGTTCCTTCGCACCCGTTGACCTGGCGCACCACGTTCATCACGCGTTCCTGGCCGGCGAAGGGAACGATGGCATCCGCCCGGCCGGCGATGTGCATGCACGGCATCGGCACAAGCTGCCTCGCGGCGAGCGAACCTCCCGCCACCGGCGCCACGGCCGCGAGCATTTCCGGGCGCGCGAGCCAGAGCGCATACGTGAAGCCGGCACCGTTGGAGTGGCCGGTGGCGTAGACGCGGGTGTCGTCCACCCAGCCCTCGTTGCGCAGCGAATCCACGATCGAGTCCATAAGCTTCAGGTCACGGTCACCGTACTCGCCCGGGCGATTCTGCCAGCCGGGACGCTTGCCCTCGGGATCGACGCGCTGGCTCTTGGTGGGAAGCCCCTGCGCATAGACGACGACGGCACCCGGCCATTCGTCCTGCAGGTGCATGGATCGCGAGACGCGCTGTGCGCTGCCGCCGTGGCCGTGGAACGCCAGGATCAGCGGGCAGGGGCGTGGCGCGCCGGATGGCAGATGGACGATCGCCTCTCGCTCCGTGCCCTCGATGGTCCAGGTGCGGCGGGTGCCTTCACCTTGGTCCATGCGGCCGGGGATCGTGGCCGCCATCAGGCAGGCGGCGGCCGCCACGGTTGCCATGGTGACCATGCAGCGGCGGAGATGCGGGGAGCAGCGTGCGATCATTCCCGGGTCAACGCGGGCCGATGCCGGTGCATTGCGGGTGCTGCCGTCACGCCCGCCTCACAGCCCGGGCGCAAAGCCCCGGCGCATGGTGTTCTCGCAGCAGGCGCGCGGCTCCACGAACTGCAGCAGGTAGTCGCTGCCGCCGGCCTTGCTGCCGACGCCCGACATGCCGAAGCCACCGAAGGGCTGGCGCCCGACCAGCGCCCCGGTGATGCCGCGGTTCACGTAGAGGTTGCCGACACGGAACTCGCGCTTGGCGCGCTCGAGGTTCATGGGCTTGCGCGTGTAGATGCCGCCCGTGAGCTTGTACGCGGGCGCGTTGGCGATGCGCAGCGCCTCGTCGAAGTCCTTGGCGCGGATCACTGCGAGCACCGGTCCGAAGATCTCCTCGGTCGCGACGCGCGCATCCGCGCGCACGCCGCTGATGATGGTGGGGCCGACGTAGGGCATGCCCACCTTGGCCTCGAGTCCTGCGGGGACGGGGAGCGTCAGCTCGAGCTTCCCTTCCTTGGCGCCGATCTCGATGTACGAGCGGATCTTGGCGGCGGCCTCGGCGTCGATCACCGGACCGACGTCGGTGCCGGGCTCGCGCGGGTCGCCCACCACCAGCGCGCGCGTCGCTTCCACCAGGCGGTGGAGGAAGACGTCGTACGCGCTGTCGAGCACGATCACGCGGCTGCACGCCGAGCACTTCTGGCCCTGGAAGCCGAAGGCGCTCTGCCGCACGCCGAGCACGGCCTCGTCGAGGTCCGCGCTCTCGTCGATGATGAGGGCGTTCTTGCCGCCCATCTCGCAGACCACCTTCTTGACGAACTCCTGGCCCTCGCGCGGCTCGCCCGCGGCCTTGATGATGTCGAGGCCCACGGCCTTGCTGCCCGTGAACGCGATGAGCGCCACGCGCGGGTCGCGCACCAGCGCGGCACCGACGGTCTCGCCGGGGCCGGGCACGAAGTGCAGCACGTCGCGCGGCACGCCGGCCGCCCACAGGATGTCGCAGAGCACCTTGGCGATGGCCGGGGTCTGCTCCGCGGGCTTCACCACCGCGGTGTTGCCCGTCACCAGCGCCGCCACGGTCATGCCGCAGCAGATGGCGAACGGGAAGTTCCACGGGCTGATCACCGCGGCCACGCCGCGCGGCTGGTACCACTGCTCGTCGAGCTCGCCGACGAAGTTGCCCAGGCGCTGGCGCGCGAACAGCTTGGTGGACTCGCGCGCGTAGTACTCGCAGAAGTCGATCGCCTCGCAGACGTCGGCGTCGGCCTCGCGCCAGGTCTTGCCGCTCTCCTTGATGACGATGGCGGAGAGCTCGTCGCGGCGTGCGCGCATGGTGGCCGCGGCGCGCACCAGCATGTCGGCGCGCTCGGCGTTGGGCCGGTCGCGCCAGCGCGGGAACGCGGCGTCGGCGGCGGCCACGGCACGGGCGGCGTCGGTCACGGTGGAATCGTTCGCCACGCTCGGCACCGCAGTCGACGCGATGGCCGCGCGATACGCGTCACGCGCCGAGGAAACGGAGAAGTTCCGCATCGGCTCCGTGAAGAACGGGCGTCCGTCGCCCACGCCGGCGGCGGCGCAGGAGAGGGTGTGGCGCTCGGGGGCCAGGCGGATGCGCTCGACGCCGGGGTCGGAATCGTGCTCGCGGAACGGGCTCGCCACCAGCGACGAGACGTCGGCGTTGTCCAGGAAGCCGGCCTTGAGCCAGCTCTCGTTGGAAGTGTTCTCGAGGAGGCGACGCACCAGGTACGCCATGCCGGGGATCATCTCGCCCACCGGCACGTACTCGCGCACGCGCAGGCCCATGGCGATGGCCGCGGCCTTGAGCGGGTCGCCCATGCCGTGGAGCATCTGCAGCTCGATCGCCGACTTCGGCAGCCCGTGCTTCTCGAGCGTGGCGAGCGCGGCCGCGATGGAGCGCGCGTTGTGCGAGCCGAGCGCGAGCTTCACGCCGCCCTCGCCGATCTTGCGCGGGCTGTTCTCGATGAAGTACTGCGCCACGCGCTCGAAGCACGCGTCGGTGTCGCACTTGCGGCTCCACACCGGCACCGGCCATCCCTGCTGCTCGGCGTGGATGGTCTCGTAGTCCCAGTACGCGCCCTTCACCAGTCGCACGGTGACCACGCGCCCGGTGCGCTTGGCCCACTCGACCACGCTGCGCGCGTCGTCCGGCGCGCTGCGCAGGTAGGCCTGCATGGCAAGGCCGGCCTCGAAGTCCACCGCCTCGCAGCAGCGCTTGAGGAGCTCGATGGTGAGGTCCTTGAGCGCGAACTGCTCCATGTCGAAATTGACGAGAACACCGTGCTTCCTGGCGCTTTCCAGGATCGGCAGGATCTCCGCCATGAGCGTGCGGATGGAGCCCTCGGTGTCGATCGGGTCGACGCGCGCGCTCAGGCTGCTGATCTTGATGCTGACGTTGGTGCGCGGCACAGCGCCCAGGTGGTCGCTCTCCAGGACGGGATTGCCCGGCCAGCTGGCGACGCGCTTGGGCAGGTTCTCCACCAGGTCCAGGTACTTCTGCCGGTAGAGGCGGGCTTCCTCGTCGCTCACGCAGGCCTCGCCCAGGAGGTCCACGCTGAAGCAGAGACCGTTCTTCCACATCTTCTCGAGCGAGGGAAGGGCGCTCGCCGCATCGGTGCCGGCGATGAACTTGGACGCCATGCCCTCGATCTGGCCGGCCATGGTCTTCGCCATCAGGCCCTTCGCCAGGCCGCCCGCCGCCATGCCGAGCTCGAAGCCCGGCGGCGCCTTCACGCCCGGCTGCGAGAGGTAGTCGGTGAGGTGCTCGTAGATGGCGTCGTTGCTGCGCAGCGTCGGGAAGCAGTCCACGAAGCGGAAGAGCTGGACGCGGAACGCCTCGTCCTGCATCGCCCAGTCCATGAGCTTGTCCTTGAACACCGAGAGGCTGCCGCTGAAGACGCCGGCGCCGGCCTCTCGCGCGGTGCGCAGGTACTCGGCGCCGATCTCCTGGACGCGGCGTTCGAAGGCGGGGTCACGCGGTGCGGCACGGCCTGCGGGGGCGGCGGCCGGAGCGGACGTGCGGACGGGAGCGGGCTTCTTACGCGTGAAAAACGCCATTTGCGGAGTATAGGCCGCGGCCCACCGCGGCGAGCGCCCGCCCGTATACCTCGATGCACCGCTCCGCGGCGCCGTCCCAGGTGATGCCGCGGACCTCGTCGAAGCCATGGTCGGTCAGCGTGCGCTGGAGCGGCGGGTGGCGCAGGACGGCGACGATCTTGTTCGCCATGTCGTCGACATCCCAGAAGTCCACCTTGAGCGCGTTGGTGAGCACCTCGCTCACGCCCGACTGGCGGCTGATGAGGACCGGCACGCGGTGGCCGAGCGCCTCGAGCGGCGCGATGCCGAACGGCTCGCTCACGCTCGGCATGACGTAGAGGTCCGCCATGCTGAAGACGCGCGGGATGTCCTTGCCGCGGAGGAAGCCGGTGAAGAGCACCTTGTGCCCGATGCCGAGCTCGGCGGCAAGCTGGATCATCGACTGCGCCTGGTCGCCGCTGCCGGCCACCACGAACTTGACGTCCTCGTACTTCTCCAGGACGCGCTTGGCGGCGTGCACGAAGTACTCCGGCCCCTTCTGCAGCGTGATGCGGCCGAAGTAGAGGACGATCTTGTCGCGCTTGCCGATGGTGCTGATGCCCACGGCCTTCGGGTCGAGGTCGACGCCGTTGTAGACCACCTCGCACTTGGAAACGGGCACGGCGTAGCGGTTGGCGCAGATGTTCCGGGTCAGCATGCTGACCGTGATCACCTTGACGGCGGCGTGCATGCCGCGGCGCTCGATGTTGTAGACGGGCTGGTTGACGTGCTCGCCGGAACGGTCGAATTCCGTGCTGTGGACGTGCACCACGAGCGGCTTGCCGGTGACGCGCGCGAGGGCGATGCCGGCGGGGTAGGTGAGCCAGTCGTGCGCGTGGATCACGTCGAAGTTGCGGTCGCGGCAGCTTTCCACCACGAAGCGCGCGTACGCCTCGCTCTGCGCGAGGAGATCGCCCGCGTAGTCGGGCACGCCGGTGCCGCCCGCGAGCGCCACGCGCGCGCCGCGGCCGTTTGATTCGGGGACGGCGGCACGCACGGCGCGCACCATCTCCACCATCTCCGCCACGGCCGTCGGGTCGTCGGTGCCGTAGCGCTCCCATGCTTCCAGGATGCCGAGCGCTTCCTCGCGTGCGGCGTCGTCGAGCCCGGTGAAGAGCTCGGCGCTGATATCGTCGGGGCCGACGGCGCTGGCAAGCGCACCGGGGCGAAGGAGCCGCTGCGGCGCGGCGCTCGCAAGCGCGATGCGCTCGAGCACGGTGCGCGCACCGGGTGATGCGTAGGCGCCGCTTGCAACGAAGGGCGCCGCGATCATCCGGATGGTGCGCCCGAGCGCGCTCTCGCCGTGAATGCGGCCAGGATTCGAGGCAGTGCCGATGTGGGCGCCCGCCTCGGCGAGCGGCTTTCCGGCGGCAGCCGCCGCGCCAACGGCGGCGGTGGCGGCGGCAAGCGCGCTTCCCGGTGCAGGCACGGGTTCACCCGCGTTGCGTCGCGCGGCAATGCCGCGGTCCGCGGACCGGCGGTCGACCGGCAGGGCAGCAGGCGCCGGCTCCGCGCCGCGCGTCGCCACCTTCAGCTCGTCGGCTGCGCTTCCCGGCACCACCAGGTCAACGTGCGATGCGTGGTCGCCCTTCACGCCCTTGGGCAGCACGAAGGTGACGTCCACGTCCATGGACGCCAGGGCCTTGGTCAGGCCGTGGCACGCCGTGCCGAGTCCGCCGGTGATGAATGGCGGGAACTCCCAGCCGAGCATCACGACCTTCGGCCGCGCGAGGGTCATTCCGCGCTGCTTCCCTGCATGTCGCCGAGCTGCGAGAACGCGGCTTCGAAGGCCAGCAGGTAGGTGGCGATACCTGCGCCGGTGTCGGCGATGCCATCGAGCGGGATCTCGCTGCGGAAGACGTAGACCTTGGCGTCGTCGCGGTAGTGCTTCACCTTGGGGCAGCGGTGCGGGAAGCCCACTTCCACCAGTTCGTCGTCCACCAGCTCCTCGGCGGTGTCGCGGCCCTCGAGCATGTCGCCCTCGATCGACTCGCTGAGCCAGCGGTCCGAGGTGAGGAGCGAGACGGCCCAGCCCTCGCCGGAGCGTTCCACCAGGTACCAGGCGCCGCCGGCGGCGTCCTTGGCTTCGCAGCGCAGGGCGGCGCCTTCGATCTTGGCGGCGCCGAAGCGGCCGCTCGACTGGACGTGCTGGAGGACGGTGGCAAGTGCTTCGTTCATATGAGGAGTTCTTCCCGAGGGGGCGCATAGGATACCTCTTCCATGGCCGTGAACACCGAGAAAGAATCCGCCGGAAGTGCCGGGGAAACCTGGACCACGCGGCGGCTGATCCGCTGGATCGACGGCCACCTGGGCGGCAAGGGGATCGACGCCCCGCGCGTCTGTGCCGAGATGCTGGTTGGGCACGTCCTGGGCGCCGAGCGAATGCAGCTCTACATGGAGGCCGACCGCCCGGCATCGCCCGCCGAGCTCGAGCGGCTGCGCGCCCTGGTGGCGCGCGCCGCGCGGCACGAGCCCGTCCAGTACCTGGTGGGTGAGGCGTGGTTCTGGTCGAAGCGCTTTGCGGTGGGGCCGGCGACGCTGATTCCGCGCCCGGCCACCGAGCACGTGGTGGAGGAATGCGTGGCGGCGGCCCGCGCGGCCGTGGCCGGTGGCGCGAACCCCGTGCGAATCCTGGAGATCGGCACCGGCACCGGCTGCATCAGTACGTGCATCGCCGCCGCGCTGCGCGGGCAGCGGCGCGGCACCGAGCCGGGCGAGGGCGCCGCTCCGCCGCCGGTCGAGGTGCGCATCGTGGCCACGGACATCGTTGCGGCCGCGCTTGACCTCGCGCGCACCAATGCCGCGGCGCACCGCGTGGCCGAGTTCATCGATTTCCGCGCGGGCTCCGTCTACGCGCCGCTCACTGCCGCGGAGCGCGGCTCATTCCACATCCTGGTCTCGAACCCGCCCTACGTGCGCGATGACGAATGGGACGAGATGGAGCCCAACGTCCGCGAGCACGAACCGCGTTCCGCACTGGCGGGAGGGAAGGTCGGCATGGACGTGATCGCACCGCTCGTGGCCAGCGCGCATGAATGGCTGGTGCCGGGCGGACGGCTGGTGGTCGAGATCGGGCATCGCCAGCGGGACGATGCGCTTGCCGCGGCGCAGGCCAACGCAGCGCTCGTGGGAGCGGAAGTCCGCAGGGATTTCGAGGATTTCTGGCGAGTGCTGGTGGCAACGCGGCGGTGAGCGGAGCGGCTGGAGTCGGGTGGGCGTCGCGATGCGCGAACTGCCTCCTGCGTCTCAGCGACCTTCGGCGAGCGGGCGTTCGCCCTTCCACTCCGCCACGGCCTTGCGCACCTCGTCCACCAGGTGCTGCGCCTGGAACGGCTTGAAGAGGAAGCAGTGCAGGCCTTCCTGCGTGCTGCGCACGATCGAGTGGTTCGGGTCGTAGCCGAAGCCCGTCATCAGGATCACCTGCGTGCGCGGGCATGCGGCCTTCGCGAGGCGGAAGACCTCGTAGCCGTTGCGCTCGGGCATGCGCACGTCGCTGATGATCACGTCGTAGGGCTTGCCTTCCGCGGCGGCGCGCTCGATGGAGGCGCAGCCTTCGTTGCTCGAGGAGAAGCGATCGACGGACGCGCCCACTTCCGCAAGCACGTTGGCCACCACGTCGCGCACCGGCTCCTCGTCGTCGAGCACGGCGACGCGGCGACCGGCGATCTCCGGGTCCACGCCCTTGCTGCGGTCGAGGCGGTCGACGCCGAGCACGGTCTGCGGACCGCCGGTGGCTCCGCGGACGCGGTTCTCGACGCTCGCGATGGCGCGCTCGAGCTCGGCGATGGCCTGCGGCGGGACGTCGGGATCGCGCTTCAGGTGTTCGACGGCGGTGCGGATCGAAGAGATGGGCGCGGCGATCTCGTCGCGCAGGGCGCCGCTCACGCGCTGGTTGGTGGTGTAGCGCTCCACCACCAGCATGTCGAGGATGTTGAGCGCCATGGCCACGTAGCGGCCGAAGAGCTCGAGGCAGAGCAGGTCTTCCTCGTCAAAGCGCGCAGCCTGCGTGCTTTCAACGTTCAGGACGCCCACCACCTTGTCATGGAGGAGGAGCGGTGCCGTGATGCTGGAGCGCCCGCCTTCGAGGCCGGGCAGGTAGTACGGGTCCGCCTCGGCATCGATGCAGAGGTACGGCTCGCCGCAGCACGCCACGTGGCCGGAGATGCCGTTGCCTTCGAGGCTCGCGTGCATGAAGCGCCCGGGCGCGAGCGGTGCGATGCCGCGGCTCGTCACCAGTTCGAGGCGCTGCGTGGCCTTGTCCACCAGGCGCACCTCGAACTCCTTGGCGCCGAAGAGCTTCTCGAGGCCGGCGACGATCTTGCCTTCGATGAGGCCCAGGCGCTCGGCGACGTTGAGCGGATTGACGATCTTGGCATCGAGCGCCAGGAGGTCCGCGCCGGCCGCATCGATGGAGTCGACGCGGTCGAGGACGCGCTGGCGCGTGGAGACGTCATGCAGCACGCCCACCGCGCGGGTGGCGTGGGCCTTGCTGCCGGTGTCCGCCACGAGCGGCGTGATGGCCACTTCCCAGGAGCGGTCGCCGGCGCGGAAGCTGCGCAGGTGGGTGCGGCGGTCGGCGCCATCGCGCGCGAGTTCCGAGAGGAGGTCGCGGCAGCAGTCGCAGAAGCGGCGCAGGGTTTCCGCGCTGAGGGCCTCGAGCCGCTGGTTCATCCAGAGGATCTCGCCGCCCTGGTCGACCACGCCGATGCCGTCGCCGATCTCCTCGAGGAGGAGGGCCGGGTCGCTGGCATTGAGGCTCGTTCGGGACTGCGGTGACAAGGGCGCGCTCCGTGCGGTGGGGCAGAGTGTATCCCGGCGGGTCAGGTAGAATTCGGGGATTCCTGCCCTGCGGTTCCCGCGCATGGCGACCACCCCACGCAATGATCGAGACCCACGGCATCGTCAAGCGGTTCGGTCGCGTGGTTGCCGTCGACCACGTGTCGTTCTCGGTGCCTGCGGGCGCGGTGTGCGGGTTCCTGGGCCCGAACGGGGCGGGGAAGTCCACCTCCATCCGGATGATCGTCGGCGCGATGGCGCCGGACGAGGGAACCGTGACGGTGGCCGGCATGTCCATGGACGCCGATGCCGCAGCCGCGCGGCGGGCGGTGGGGTACCTGGCCGAGGAAAGCCCGGTGCAGCCCGACCTGACGGTGGACGAGTTCGTCCGCTTCCGCGCCGAGCTCTACGGCGTGCCGCGCCGCGAGCGTGCCGCCGCGGTCGACCGCGCACTGGCGCGCTGCAACGTGACCGACGTCCGACGCCGCCTCTGCGGCCAGCTCTCGAAGGGCTACCGCCAGCGCGTGGGCATGGCCGCGGCCATCGTGCACGGCCCGCGCGTCCTGGTGCTTGATGAGCCGACCTCGGGCCTTGACCCGGCGCAGGTGCTCGACTTCCGTGCGCTCCTGCGCGAACTCCGCGCCGAGACCACCATCCTCCTCTCGAGCCACGTCCTTGCCGAGGTGGAGGCCAGCTGCGACCGCGCAGTGCTGATCGACCGCGGACGCGCCGTGGCGAGCGGCACCATTG
>CAMBSR010000001.1 GCA_945870475.1 Phycisphaera mikurensis NBRC 102666 | reverse complement strand
CATCGAATGCCATGCCCAGGAACACCAGCACGCCGGCCACCGTGAGCGGATGCCAGCCGAAGGGCGTGGGTCCGCCGCTCTCGCCGGCGCGCGCCGAGTAGTAGATGGCTGCGAACCCGCACACCAGGTTCGCGAGCGTCATCATGGTGGGGAGCACCTTGACCCCGGGCAGCGGCTTGCCGCTGCGGCGACGGAGCCTGCCTCGCATGCCGCGCACGCGGCCGCCGGTGCCTGCTTCGGCGCCGAGCTCCTGCGAGGTGTTGATCGGTCGGCGTTCCTTCATTCGTGGCTCACTGCGGGCACTTACTGCCGGCTTGGCTTCATCGGCTCCGCTGCAGGATCCACTGGAAACGCAGCGCCGCCGAGGTGCGGCACCAGGAGCAGCACGGTACGGCGCGCCGGCGTGCCCGGGCGCTCCGGTGCAGCCAGCAGGGTGGCCGTGCCCAGCGTGGTCACGCGCGCGCCGATCTTCCCGGACGCGGTGGGCGCGGCGTCCGGGTTCGGCGGTCCCACGAACTCCGCTGCCGCCTCCGCGGCCGCGGCGGCACCGGCATCGGTCTCCACGAAGCCCGCAGGGTCGCAGGTGAGCACCCACGCGGTGCCGCGCTGCAGTTCCAGTCGCGACGCGCAGCTGCGCACCACGTCCCCGGCCAGGCGGTTGGCGTTCCGCACCAGGCTCGCCTGCAGTTCGCCGGTCACCAGCTGCGGCACCATCTCCACCTCGATGCGCGTGCCGTCCTCCATGGGGACGGGCCACGTGCGCGCCATGATGCGTGCGTTGGTGCCGGGGCGCTCGCGCGCCACGCCGTCCACCTCCACCATGGCGTTCGCGGCGGACACGCTGATGAGTTCGCGCCACGTGGTGGCGGTGCCGAGCCAGGTGCGGATGTCCATGGCGCTGCCGCCCAGCGCAGTGCGAAGCGATTCCATCCGGTCGACGCGCACCGCGCACAGGATGAACCCGTTGCGGCGGAGCGCCAGGTCGTCGGCCGCTGCCACCGCGGGTTCTGCATGGGCGCGCAGGGCCTCCTCCACGCGGCGTCCGTCGTCGGTCACCTGCCAGGTGATCACCTCGAGCCCGGTCTGGCCGGCCGCCACGGTGGTGCGCGCGCGCACCACGCGTCCTTCGGTGGGTTCGTCGGTCGGCGTCGCTGCACCTGCGCCGGTACCTGCACCGCCGCCTGCGCAACCGGCAAGCAGCGCGCATGCGAGCACCCCCGCCGCTCGCCGCGCCACGGCTGCGGCGCGGGCCGTGGTCACGCCGTGGCCTCGTCCGGCATCTCGTTCATGCGGTCGATGAACCGGCGGATGTGTCCGAAGCCGCGCTTGGTGTGGTGGAACGCCACGCGTGGCAGGTGGACATGGTCGTCCTCTCCCTCGAGGGGCTGCAGGTGCTGGTCCACGGAGCCGCTCTTCACCAGGTGCGAGAACTCGTCGTTGAGCTGCTCCACCTGGCGCGCCGAAAGCGCGCGCTTCACGCGCACCACGTAGGTGTCGCCGATGTAGCGCGAGCTGTGGTAGCGGCGGTAGAAGCGCAGCACGCGGTCCACGGCGTCAGCCGGGCTCGAGGCGATCTCGTAGAGCGACGTGTCCTCGGGCGAGATCCACCCGGCTTCCACCAGGTTGTGGACCACGCCGGTTTCCCAGCGCTTCCAGAAGCCCTTCGGATGCCCGTCGGGACCCGCGCCCTCCACCAGCACCACCGGCATCGGGTGGCTCTTGCCGGTCTGGATCAGCGTGAGGGTCTCGAAGATCTCGTCCATGGTGCCGAAGCCGCCCGGGAAGCAGGCCACCGCATCCGAGTGCGCCAGGAACATCAGCTTGCGCGTGAAGAAGTACTTGAAGTCGATGAGCTTGGCATCGCCCTTGATGATGTCGTTGGCGTTGGTCTCGAAGGGCAGGCGGATCGACAGGCCGAAGCTCGACTGACGCGTCGGGCCCTCGTGGCCGGCCTTCATGATGCCCATGCCGGCGCCGGTGATCGCCATCCAGCTCTCGGCGGCCATCAGGCGGCCGAACTCGCGCGCTGCCGCGTAGTCGGGGTGGTCCTCCGGCGTGCGCGCGCTGCCGAAGATCGAGATCTTCCGCACGCCCTTCCAGCCGTTGAACACCTTGTAGGCGTTGCGCATCTCGCGCATGGCGCGTTCCATGATCTTGGCCTGGCCGAGGTCGGTACCGTCGCCAAGCAGGCGCAGCGACGTGCGCACCATGTCCTCCACCAGGCTGTTGCGGCGTCCCGACGCGTGGCGGTGGGTGCCACCGGCCTGGCGGATCTCCTCGCCTGCCGCGCCCACCAGGCGGTCGATCAGCGCAGCCACCTCCGGCCCGAAGGGCTTCGTTCCCGGTTCGTCGTCATCGCCGTGTGCGTCTTCGCCGTGCTTCGGGTGGTTCGTCATCGTGTTTCCGTGCGGTCCTTGCCTGTGTCCGTGCCTTCCGGGGTTGCCGGGGGCGTCGTCGTCCCGATCGCGGGTGCCACCGGCGCCGGCGCAAACACTGGAATCGGCGTCAGCCGCGGCTGCGGGTCGCTCAGCGTACCTCCGACGTCGATGGCGAAGAACTGGTCGGTCACCACCCCGTAGAGGTCGCTCAGGATCGGCAGCTTGCCGCGGTTCCTGAATCGCAGCGCCAGCGCCTGGGTGTCGGTGTTGATCTCGCCCGTTCCCTCGAGCTTCAGCGTGCCGGAGGAGAGGTCGACCTGCCGGAGCGTGATGCGGTTGTTCCCCAGCTCGAAGTCGACGAAGGCGTCTTCCATGGACGCATTGAGCGGCAGCATCAGCTGCGTCAGCTGCAGGAAGCTCATGCCGAGCGGGAACTCCATCATCCGGGCATCGGTCACCGCCATCTTGCCGGAGCCGCGCCGCGAGAGCGGATCGCCGGCATGCCCCGCCACGTCGATGCGTCCGCGCAATCGCCCGTCGTTGCCGGCCACCGGCTGCTTGGCGTCAGCGCTCGGCGCCTGGCCCGCGGCGACGAATCGCCCGAAGCCGATGTTCGCGCACGCCAGGTGCACGTCCCAGCCATCGGTGCGGTCGAACATCCCGCGCGCCGCGATGCGCCCGCCGTACATGCCCGCCGAGAGGTCCTCGAGCCGCACGCGCCCGGTGTCCGACTCGAAGAGCAGGTCGCCGCCGATGTCGGTGGCGCGCCGTCCGAGCGCGTTCACCTGGTCGAACTGCAGGCCGATGCTCCCGGCCGGCTCGCCGCCCACCGTGGTGATGTCGAAGCGCAGCAGCCCGTCGATCTGGTCGAAGGTGACGCCGCCCTTGAACCGCGCGTTCGCGATGCCCAGGTCGCCGATCACGGACACCCGGTTGCTTCCGTCGCGCGGCACGTCGATGAGGAGCCGCATCGAGTCCGTCCACACCGCGGAGCCGGCGCTGAACTCGATGGCCTCCAGCGAGCGACGCGCGTTGCCCGGCATGAGCGCCTGCAGCGATTCGGAGTCATTCGTCGCGGACGCGCGGATGGTGAGCTGCCCGACCAGGACGCTCGATTCCGTGGGCCCCAGCTCGCCGTCGATCGACAGGTGCCCCTGGTCGAACGTGAGGTCCAGGGCATCCACCTTCAGCCCCTGCGGGCCCGCCAGCAGGGCACCCGCGCGACGGCGGACCTCGAACGGCCGCTCCTCGCGCTCGCCGCGGATCCACGATGGTTCAACGACCACCTCCCACGAACCGCCGGTCCGCGTGCCGGGAAGCTCCACCTGCGCGTCGATCGCGCCTTGCAGGCGCCAGTCGCGGAGGATCTCCAGCGCGGCCGTGGCCCCGGACGCTTCCAGCCCGCAGCGCATCAGCGGGTTGCCGAGGGACAGGGCGCTCACCTGCGCGCGGAAATCGGGATGCGCGCCGATGATGACGCCGCCTGCCTCGATGCGCAGCGGGGTCTCGTCCGTGTCCGGCCCGCGCAGGTCCACCGAGTCCAGTCGCAGTTCCCCGTTGCGGTAGTACAGGTCGCCGCAGATGGGATCGAGCTTCACCGCGCCCGCCAACGTCATTGCGGTCGGGTGAACGTGTGCGTACGTGTCTCGACCGCCCTCGTCGCGGTTCCACGTGACCTCGCCGTCGAAGGTACCGCTCGGCGCAATGGCGTCCCACGCGGCCAGCGCGCGATCCACCGAGTCGCCGTCCGCCACGCGGACCAGCTCGCGGTCGAACGGGAAGTTCCGCAGGATCACCTCGAGCGTGCCGTTGTCGCCCTCGAGATCGAAGCCGCCGTTGGCGGTGACGATGCCGGTGCCGTGGGTCGCGGAGGCATCGCGCACGTCCACGCGGCCGGCATCGGCGACGATCAGGCTGCGCACGTCATCGAGTGTCATGCGACCGGGCCAGCTCAGGCCATTCTTTCGCAGCGCGGTTGCCAGGTCCTCGGTGGGGCGGATCACGCCGTCCTCGATCTGGACGCGCACCGTCACCGCATCGCTCTCGTCGGGCCGGGTGATCACGGTGCCGGTGGCCGAGAGCCTTCCGCCGAGGCCGAGCTCGGTGAGGACGTTGCTGATGGGGCTGAACACCGCGCCCGGCCAGCCGGCGGGACGCTTCGAGCGATCCTCGAAGCTCACCGGGATGGCGGCAAGCAGCGCGCGCGAGACGATCTCGTCATTCACCTGGAAATCCAGGTAACTGCGCACCAGCACGCGATCGCCGATCCGTGGCAGTTCCAGGTGCCCGCGGATCCACCCCTTGCTGCCGTGGATCGTCTGCACCGCGATGCCATTGCCCAGCAGGTTGACGCGGTCGTCCCGTACCTCCAGCGTGCCCACCGCGAGCAACGGATACGGGAACGCGTTGAGCACCACCTGCACGCCGCGCAGCCCGATCGTGCCTCCCACCGCGACGTGGTCGCCGCCATCACGCGCATGCTTCACGGAGAAGTCGACATCGACGACCCCTCCGGGCCGGGTCTCTTCCTCCAGGATGCCGGCCTGCCGGAGGGATCGCCAGCCTTGCTCATCGAGGAGCGCACCGAAGATGCGGGACGGACCGGCCCCGAACGCGGACACGAGGCTTCGGTCAAGCAGCACGTCGGTCCCGACAAGGCGCAGCGAGTACGCGGGGTCCTTGCCTTCGATCTCCGATTCGCCGTCGATGCGGAAGATGCATCCGCTGTTGCCGTTGCCCTTGAGGCCGCGCAGGGCGATCCTGTCCTGCGTCAGCTCCACCGTGCCGCTGACCCCGGTGACGGGGTAGGGGAACTCGGGGCTCTCGATCGTGCCGGCAAGGAGCTCGAGGCTGCCGGTCACGACGATCGGGGCGGACGTCGCTTCGCCATCCGCTTGCGCCTTCCCTGCGGGCCGCGCGATCCGCAGCGTGATGTTCGCGGCCCAGTCGCGCGCGCCGAGCACCGTCAGCGCATCGGTGACCTGCACGGGGAGCTCCACTCGCCGCGGCGTGCCGTCCTCCGCCGGACGCGCGTCCACCTGCGGGATGCGCAGGTCCAGTTCGAACGACGCGATCGCCAGCGAGCGCTCGAGCCACGCGTCGTCTGCATCGAGCGCGCCCTCGATGCCGCCGATCGAACCAAGGTCGCAGTGGCCCGAGAGTTCCAACGGCACCGCCACCGTGCCCGAGCCGACCGGTCCGGGCATCAGCGTGGCGCGCTTGGCATCCACGCGGACGTCGTTGCCGCGCAGCGTGACGTTTGCCTCGCCCATGAAGACACCCAGCTCGCCGCTGATGGGCGTGGTCTTCCCGTCCTCCATGCGCGCCCACGCGAGTTCGCGCACCGCATCGCGCTCCCGCAGGGTCACGTCACGCACGGCGATGTCCGCGGAGCGCAGCGGCTGCGACGGGCTGCCCTCGATCCGCGCGCGCTCGATGCGTCCGGCCAGGCCCGAGCGGAGCGCCCACCGCCGCGCCTTGGCCGGGAGCGTGCGCAGGAGCCGTTCGTCGATCTCCAGCCCGTCGAGCGTGGCCGCATAGGTGAAATCGCGCTCGTTCCATGTGCCGAAGAGGCGGATGGCGTTCTCGGTGATCGGCTTGCCGTCCTGCTCTCGCTGCTCGAGGCGGAACGAGTACGTGGACGGATCGTCCGGCAGGTGGTCGAAGTCGGCGGCAAACTGCTGCGACGCGATCGTCGTCACGGTGCCGCCGCTGGACGTCCCGAACTCAAGACGCAGGTCGCGCAGCAGCGCCTTCTGCGGCTGGCGCACGGACGTGCCTCCGCCTGACTTCGGCTTGAGCGCCAGGAAGTTGAAGTCGCCCGGCCTGTCGGCGCGCTCCACCAGGTGGAGCGCAAGCCCCTCCACCTCCATGTCGACGAGCTCGATGCGCCCCAGCATGATCATCAGCGGCGAGAACACCACCTCCGCGCGGTCCATGGAGGCCACGGTGGCTGCGTCGCCTTCCCAGCCGCGGGCGCGCAGGTCCATGTCGGTGGCGGTGATGCGGTTCCAGCCGTCCCACTTCACCTTCTTGATCCGCACCACGCCGCCGAAGCGCTCGGAGAGCTGCGACTCCATCGCCTCGCGCAGGATGGTGGTCTCGCGGAGCACTGCCCACGCCGAGGCCATCACCGCCATCAGCCCCAGCATGACCAAGACCGCCACCGTGCGCCGACGGATCCGCTTGCGAAGCCGCGAGGGCGCGAGGGCCGGCACGTGGCGCGCGATCGCCGCGTCGGCGCGCTGCGCGAATTCGTGGGGAGCGCGCCGCGCCATGGCCTCGAGCCGCTCGAGGTGCATGTTGGGCACCCGCGGTTCGCCTTCGGGCTGCGGCGTTTCGGGTTGATCCGGTCCTTCGCTCACGGGCCACGGATGGTACGCGCGGGATGGTCGTCACTTGGGTCGTACACTCCGGCCCATGGCCCGGCTTGCCATCGTCATCGGAGCTGCCCGGCGCGTCGGCCGCGCCGTCGCGCTCGAGTTTGCGCAGGCGGGCTGGGACCTGGTGCTCACCTACCGATCGCGCGAGGCCGAGGCCCGCGAGACCGCCGCCGAGGCGCGTCGGATCAGCACCGACGCAGGCCGCCCGGCATCCATCTCGGTGGAGCGTCTGGAACTCTCCGACCTGGCGGCCGTCGAGCGATTCGGGCATGCCCATGCCGGCGCCGCCGTTGATGCCCTCGTCCTGAGCGCCGCGGCCTACTCGCGCACGCCGTTCGGAGGGATCACCGCGGCCACCGCGGAATCGGAGATGCGCATCAACGCGTTGGCCCCGCTCCTCCTGGTGCAGTCGATGGCGCCCGCGCTCGCCCGTTCCGCGCTAGTAGGCGGCGGCTCGGTGGTGGCATTCGGCGACATCCACGCCATGGGCCGCCCGCGGCGCGCGTTTGCCCCGTACCTGATGTCGAAGGCGGCCGTCCACTGCATGGTCGAGTCGTTGGCGCTCGAACTCGGCCCCGCCGTCCGCGTAAACGCGGTGGCCCCTGGCGTGGTGGCGTGGCCCGACGATGCGCCCGCAGAAGAACGCACGGCGTATGAATCACGCATCCCGCTCGCGCGGCCCGGCACCCCCGAGGACGCTGCACGCATGGTGCGGTCCATCACCGAGGACATGCCCTACGTCACGGGGTCGGTGTTCCGCCTGGACGGGGGCCGCTGGCTCCGCTGAGTGCCTCGCGCATTTCGCTTGGCGGGGCGCCCGCGAGGCCCGCTGCTTCTGCCGCAATCGTCGCCTTCACCGGATCACCGGCGCGCGTCCACGCGGCGGCGGCACGCAGCGCGCGCTTCCAGTCGTTGGGCCGTGCGGACGCGGATTCGTCCAAGGTGGCCGCGGCCTCGCGCAGCTTCCCGAGCGCGGTGTAGGCGGCGGCGATCTCTTCCGCGCACGCCGACTCGCGCCGGAGCGGCGCATCGAGGGCCAACAGCAGTTCAAGCGATTCGCCCGGCGCGCCGGACATGCGCCGCATGCGCGCATCGGCCACGCGCAGTTCGTTCGACGTGGGCGAAAGGGCGCGTGCCTCGGCGATCTTCGCGCGGGCGCGCACGGTGTCGCCGCTCCGCATCGCCAAGTCCGCAAGCGCGGCCTTCGGGTCGGAAGATTCGGGCATCGCTCGCTCGGCATCCTCGATGAGCGCGCGCGCGTCGTCCATGCGGCCATCGCGGGCCCGCGCCATGCCGAGGTAGAGCGCAAACTGCGCATTGCCGGGTTCGTCCGCGTGGGCCGCCTCGTAGGCGCGCACCGCATCGGCGTGACGGCCGGCCGTGTCACAGACCACGCCGGTGGCGTGCTGCAGCGGGCCGTTCGTGGGCGCGAGCGCCGCCGCGCGCATGTAGGCATCCGCGGCGCGCGCAAAGACCGCCGCACGGTCCTCGGTCGGCAGGTCCGGCTGCATGGCAAGGGCAACGAGCGCACGCCCATGGATCTCGTGCGCGCGCATCAGCCCGGAGGCGTCCGCGGCCAGCTTCTCCGCCACGAACACCGCCTCGCTCGGCTTGTCCGCGGCCATGTAGGCCTCGATGGCGCGCATGGCGGCGTCGATCTGCTTGGAGTCGGGTGCCACGGCCTTCGCCGGGGGCTCCTCGGACGGGCCGCACCCGGCGGGCAGGGCGGCAAGCACCGCGCACAGCACGCATGACGCGCCGCGGCGGAGGCTTCCTCTTTCGTAGAATCGTCGCTCCATGTCCAGCGCCCAGCCCATCGATACGAGTGCACCGACCGGCGGTGCCTCGCTCCAGCTCGCCAAAGCCTACACCCCGGGCGATGCCGAGGCCTTCGCATGGGAGCGTTGGCGCGCGGCCAACTGCTTCCACGCCGAGCCCACCGACGCGGGTGCGCCGTACTCGATCTTCATCCCGCCGCCGAACGTGACCGCTGCGCTCCATCTCGGGCACGCGCTCAACAACACGCTGCAGGACGTCCTCACGCGCCACTACCGCATGAAGGGCATGAACGCCATGTGGATGCCGGGCACGGACCACGCCGGCATCGCCACGCAGACGGTGGTGGAGCGGCGCCTCCTGCAGCAGGGCAAGCGTCGCGCGGACTTCACGCGCCCGCAGTTCATCGCCAAGGTCCAGGAGTGGAAGGACGAGTACGAGGCCACCATCCTCAGCCAGCTGAAGGCGATGGGCGCCTCCTGCGACTACGACCGCATTCGCTTCACCATGGACCCGGTGTGCGCCGCAGCCGTGCGCACCGCCTTCTTCAAGCTCTTCGACGACGGCCTCGTCTACCGCGGCAAGCGCCTCGTGAACTGGGACCCGGCCACGCGTACCGCGCTCGCCGATGACGAGGTGGAGATGGAGGAGGTGGACGGCCACTTCTGGTACCTCCGCTACCCGTTCGAGGACGGTTCGGGCCACATCACCGTGGCCACCACGCGCCCCGAGACCATGCTCGGCGACACCGCCGTGGCCGTGAACCCCAAGGACCCGCGCGCCGCCGCGCTGCGCGGGAAGAAGCTGCGCCTGCCGATCGTGGGCCGCGTGATCCCCATCGTCGAAGACGACTACGTGGTCATGCCCGTCGAATTCGGCGGCGACCCCGCCGACCAGAAGGCGCAGTTCGCCACCGGCTTCCTGAAGGTGACGCCCGCGCACGACCCCAACGACTGGGAGATCGGCCTGCGCCACGGCGTGGCCGCCATCAACATCATGGCGCCCGACGCCTCCATCAGCGACAAGCACGGCTGGGAGGACGTCTCCGCGGAGGCGCGCGCCTTCGTCGGCCTGTCGCGCGAGGACGCGCGCACCAGGATCATCGAGTGGTTCAAGGCCAACGGGCTGCTCGAGGCCGCCAAGCCGTACCGCCATTCCGTGGGCCACAGCTACCGCAGCCACGTGCCGGTGGAGCCGTACCTCTCCGAGCAGTGGTACGTCCGCGTCACCGATGACCGGCTGAAGGGCGCCGCACTGCGCGCCATGAACCCCGCGCAACGCGATGGCGCCGCGCCGAAGGGCCCCGCACAGCCGGGCGACGGCGAGCTCACCTTCTTCCCCGCGCGCTACGCGAAGACATTCCAGCAGTGGCACGAGAACATCCGCGACTGGTGCATCAGCCGCCAGCTCTGGTGGGGCCACCGCATCCCGGTGTGGAGCGCGGAGATCCCGGCAACGGAAGTCACCGACCGCGCCGCGGTCGATGCCGCCAAGGGCGACCTGGTCCGCTGCGACGGCCCGTGGCGCGCCAAGGGCTGCGCCGAAGCCGTGCGCCGCCGCACCGACGGCGTGTACGAGCGCTACGTCTGCGTGCCGGAGCAGGGCGATGCCGCCGTGGTCCCCGCACTCGGGGCCGCCGGCTACCGCCAGGACGAGGATGTGCTCGACACCTGGTTCAGCTCGGCCCTCTGGCCGCTCTCCACGCTCGGCTGGCCCGACCCGGCACGCTTCGACATGGCGGGCCTCCTGGAGAAGTGGAACCCCAGCGCCGTACTCTCCACCGCGCGCGAGATCATCACGCTGTGGGTGAGCCGCATGGTGATGTTCAACCGCCACTTCATGGGCGGCCGCATCCCGTTCAGGCACGTCTTCATCCACGCCATGGTGCAGGACGGCTTCGGGCAGAAGATGTCGAAGTCGCTGGGCAACGGCGTGGATCCGCGCGACATCATCCACACGCACGGCGCCGACGCCATGCGCTTCACGCTGGTGCAGATGACCACCGACACGCAGGACGTGCGCATGCCGGTCGACATGGTGGACCCGTGGAGCGGCGAGATGTTCGTGCCGAAGACCACGCTCGACGCCGCCGGCTACACGGTGGCCGAGGCCATCCAGCACAGCCCCAAGGATCCCGCGAAGAAGATCACCAGCGCCTACGGCGCCGCCACCGGCAAGGCCGTGCCCACCGAGGACGCGCCGCTTGCGCGCAACACCAGCGCGCGCTTCGACGTGGGCCGCAACTTCGCCAACAAGGTGTGGAACGCCACGCGCTTTGCGCTCGGCAGCCTCACGCAGGTGCCGGGCGATGCGACCGTCGATCCGCGCACGCGCCCGCTCGTCGATCGCTGGATCGTGGCGCGCCTGGCGCATGCGCTTGCCTCCTACGAGAAGGCCATCGCCAACTACCGCTTCAACGACGCGGCCGATGCAACCTACGACTTCGTCTGGCGCGAGGTGTGCGACTGGTACCTCGAGTCCATCAAGCCCACCGTGAAGAACGACCCCGCGCAACAGCAGGTGCTGCGCACGGTGCTCGATGCGTCGCTGCGCCTCCTCCATCCGCAGATGCCGTTCATCACCGAGCAGCTCTGGCCGGCGGTGGCCGCCACGGGGAAGGGCGGCCTCACGGGCGTCCACGTTCCCGCATCCGAACTCTGCGCTCGCTCGGCGTGGCCCACCGTCGATGCCTCCGGCGTGGACGCCGCCGCGCTCGCCACCTTCGCGCGCGTGCAGCAGTTGGTCGATGACATCCGCACGCTGCGCGGTTCGCGCCAGGTGGCGCCGAAGCGCCGCATCACGCTGCTGGCGCCTGCCGGCGTCCGCGCGCTGGTCGCGGAAGCGAGCGGCGTGGTCGAGGCACTCGCCGGCCTCGGCGAGGTGGCCGACTTGCCCGCCGACCGTCCCGCCGGTTCCGTGCCGCTCGCCTTCGAGGGCCAGGAACTCCTCCTCGTGAACCTCGTCGACGCCGTCGACGTGGGCACCGAGCGGGCGCGCCTCGAGAAGCTGGTGGCCGACAAGGGCCGCCTGATCGCGGGTTACGAGTCCAAGCTCGGGAACGCCGGATACCTCGCCAAGGCCAAGCCGGAGCTCGTGGAAGAGACCCGGGCCATGCTTGAACAGGCAAAGGCAGATGTCGACGCCGCCCGCCGGGCGCTCGATGCCCTACGCTGATGGCGTGCTCTTGACGTCCATCCGTCGCCTGGCCGCCCTCGTCGCCGTCTCCGGCGCGTGCTCGGCCGTCGCGGCTTCGTGCACGTCCGCACCTGCCGCGCGCCCGGCGCCAGTCGCCGCGCCCGGCACCTCGCGCGGCGCGCTGCCCGCGTCGCTTGCGGTGAGCCCGGTGGTGTCCACGCGCGAGTGGCGCTGGACCTCCGTGCAGGGCCTCGAGGTGGAGACCGCGCACTGGACCATCCGCTCGTCGCTCCGCAGCGCCACCTTCACCGGTTCGCTGCCCGCCTTCTACGAGGCCGCGCTGCGCAACTACCGCAACGGCCTGGTCTCGCTCCCCGAACCGCCGCGCCAGCTCGAGGCATGCGTCTTCGGCACGCGCGAGGAATGGTCGCGCTACACCGAGCATCGCCTGGGTTCCGACGCCGCGCCGTACCTCAAGATGGGGCGGGGCGGCTTCACCTCGGGCGGCGAGGCCGTGCTCTACGACATCGGCCCGCGCGACACGCTCGCCATCGCCGCGCACGAGGGCTGGCACCAGTACTCGCAGACCACGCTCCGCTACTCGCTGCCCGTGTGGCTCGAGGAAGGGATCGCCTGCTTCATGGAAGGCTTCCGCCAGCCGAAGGATGCGGCGGAGCCCATCTTCCTGCCGTGGCGCAACCCGGAGCGGTATGCCGAACTTCGTACCGCCGCACGCAAGGGCCGGCTCGCCACGCTCCGCGAGGTGCTCGAGGGCTCGCCGCAGCAGTTCCTGGAGACCAGCCGCGACGCGCAGCTCGCCTACTACGCCCAGGTCTGGGCGCTGGTGCACTACATCCGCGACGGTGAGGGCGGCCGCTACCGGGCCGGCCTCGAATCCATGCTCAGCGATGCCGTGAGCGGCGCAATCCCCGCGCGGATCCGCTCGTCGCCGGCCATTCCCGATGCCCGTGCCCGGCGCCTGGCGCTCGACGCCAAGGCCGGAATCTGGCTGATCAAGGTGTATCTGGACGATGACTATGAGCGATTCGAGCGTGGCTACGACCGCTTCGTCGGCAGCCTCATCGAGTCGAACGCCTGGGACCGCGTGATGCGCGGCGAGTCGCCGATCGGCGACGACCTCCCGGCGAAACCCTGACACGCAACGGACTCACGCCATGTTCATCGCCGCCTCGCTCCTCCTCGCGCTCACCCAGTCCGCCCCCGTTCCGCCGGCTGCTGCACCCGCGACGCCGGCTGCTGCGCCCGTGACGCCGCCCGCTGCCCCCACGCCGCCCGCCGCGCCGGGAGTTCCGGGCGTCATGGCACCCTCCGCCTCGCCCGCCGCCGACATCCTGGGCAAGCCCGGCATCGCCGGCCTGGTGGCACCCGACGCGCGGCCCGAGGTCATCATCAAGGGTCTCCAGTTCGGCGAAGGCCCGGCCTCCGATGCCTACGGCGAGACGTACTTCTGCGACATCTCCGCGGTGCGCATGTACCGCATCGCGCGCGACACCAAGGGCTACCGCGCCGACGTGGTGCTCGAGGACACCAAGGGCTGCTCCGGCCTCGCCTTCTCCCGCGAGGGCCGGCTGTACGCGGTGCAGATGTACACGGGGCGCGTCTGCGAGGTGGTCCTCTCCACGGACGGCACGGGCGAGCTCAAGGGAGTCATCGAGTCCTACCACGGCGAGCTTCGCCCCAACGTCAACGACATCGCCGTCGGCACCGATGGCGGCATGTGGTTCACCAACATGGGCGAGCGCCGCCGTCCCGAGCGGCACGGCATCTACTACTCGACCACCGCCGGAGCGGAACCCATCCAGTTCCCGGTGCCCGAGATCGATCGCCCCAACGGCATTCGCCTGTCGCCGGACGGCAAGACGCTCTACGTGGCCGACTACGGCAAGCCGGTGGTCTGGGCCTATCCGGTGGAGGGCCCCGCAAAGCTCGGCACCGGTCGCGTGTTCGCGTCGCTTGCCATCCTGAACGACCCGAAGCGCATCACCGGCGGCGACGGCCTCACCGTCGACTCCATGGGGAACGTCTGGGTGGCCGTCCCGAGCGCCACCGCGGTCCTCGTCTTCGATCCGCAGGGCAAGCCGCTCGGGCGCGTCATGTTCCCGGAGCCGGTGTCCAACTGCGCCTTCGGCGGCGCCGACGGGCGCACGCTGTACATCACCGGCCGCACCAGCGTCTTCCTGCTGCCCACCATCGTCGCGGGCTACTGGCCCGCACGCGGCGGTTCGCCCACCGTGCAGGTTCCGCCCGCGCCGGTGGCACCGTCGGAACCGGCGAAGCCCGTCGTTCCCGCGGCACCCGCCGGCAAGTGAGCGGCCGCGCGCAGCACTGCGACCATCCTGACCGAATGAAGTGCCCGCTCCCAAATGAAATGCCCGGCCATGCAGCCGGGCAGTCACGTCTTCAAGCGGTGGGGAGAGGATTCGAACCCCTGAGACCCTTGTGGGGTCTGCTCGATTTCAAGTCGAGTGCTTTCAACCGCTCAGCCACCCCACCAGGGTGTTCATGCGTTCCGAGCGCGTGGGCTCCCGGCCGCGCTCAGGTGGCGCGCACCGTGATCTGCTCCACGAGCCCGGCCTTGATCTTCTCCTTGCCGGAGCCGAGTTCGCCGATCGGGTCCGGCGGCAGGATCTCGACCACCTTCTCGCCGAGCTTCGCCTCGCCGCGCTTGACGCGTGCCTCGAACTCCTTGCACTCCTTGAGGAGTCGCTCGAGGATCTCTTCCTCGGGCACGTTGGCCACGCGCTGGCCCTGGACGTAGATGATGCCGCGGCGATCGCCGGCGAACACCGCCACGTCGGCGCCCTCGGCCTCGCCGGGGCCGTTCACGATGCAGCCCATGACGGCCACCTTGATCGGCAGCTCGATGTCGGTGGCCAGCTTCTCTTCCACTTCCTTCACCAGGGTGAAGAGATCCACCTGGATGCGGCCGCAGGTGGGGCAGGCGATCAGTTCCACGCCCTTGCGCTCGCGCTTGCCCAGGCAGTAGAGGATCTCCAGGCCGTCCTTCACCTCGTCCACGTGGTCGCTCGCGTAGCTGATGCGGAGCGTGTCGCCGATGCCGTTGGCGATCAGCGTGCTCAGCGCGGCCACGGAGCGGATGGCGCCGGTGGACTTCGGTCCGGCATGCGTCACGCCCAGGTGCAGGGGGTAATCGAAGCGGTTGGCGATCTCGGTGTAGACGTCGATCACCAGCGCCGGGTCCATGCTCTTGGCGCTGATCACCACGTCGTGGAAGTCGCGCGCCTGGAAGATCTCGACGTACTCCTCGAGCTTGGCGATCATGAGGGCGAGCAGGTGGCCCGACTTGTGCCCGGCGAAGTACTTGCCGAGCTCCTCCATACGCTTCTGCTTGTCCTTGCGCTCGATGATCGAGCCTTCGTTGACGCCGATGCGGATGGGGATCTTCCGCTCCTTGCAGGCGTCGATGACCTTGTTCACCTGGTCGCGGTCGCTGATGTTGCCCGGGTTGAGGCGGATCTTGTGGACCCCGGCCTCGACGGCCTCGAGGGCGCGCTGGAAGTGGAAGTGCACGTCGGCGACGATCGGCACCTTGACCTGCTTGATGATCTCCTTGAGCGCGTCGGTGTCCTTGCGCTCGGGCACGGCCACGCGCACCACGTCGGCGCCGGCCTGGCGGTAGCGCTCGATCTCGGCAACGCACGCATCGATGTCGTACGTGTAGCCCGCCGTCATGGTCTGCACCAGGATCGGGGCGTCGCCGCCGATGAACTTGCGGCCTACGCGATCGTCACCGATCGCAACCTTGCGCGTCTTCCTGCGGTCCTGCATAGTTCGACGAGTGTATCCCGATCAGCAGAACCCACGTGGCAGGTTCTGGCAGGCATAGTTATGATCCGTCCCCGAAGGCATCCGACCGGCTGCCCGGAAACCCAAGCAATCGTCCCGCGAAGGGGCGAGGAGATACGCATGGCAACGACCACCGCAACGGCACCCGCCCCGGGCGCCGCCCCCTACATCCGCACCCGCCTGTCGGTGATGATGTTCCTCCAGTACGCCATCTGGGGCGCGTGGCTTCCCATCCTGTACCCGTTCCTCATGGGTCACCGGAGCTTCTCGCTCGACCAGACCGGCCTGTGCCTCATGGCCGGCGCCGTGGGCGCGCTCGCCGGTCCGTTCCTTGCTGGCCAGCTTGCCGACCGTTCGTTCGCCACCGAGAAGCTGCTCGCGGTCAGCCACCTGATCGGCGCGGTGCTCGTCTACCTGTTGGCCGACGCCGCCAAGTTCGAGGTCTTCCTCGTCCTCAGCTTCGTCTACGGCCTCGTCTACGCGCCGACCCTCGCGCTGACGAACTCCATCTCCTTCGCCAACCTCCCGGACCGTGACCGTGACTTCGGCCCGGTGCGCCTGTGGGGCACCATCGGCTGGATCGCCGCCGGCATCGCCATCGGCCAGATCCTCCTTCGTAACCACACCCCCACGGGCGTGAGCGAGGCCGAGGTGACCGCTGCCCAGAACGCGGGCCGTGCCGTGGCGTTCCAGATCAGCGCCGGCCTCGGCGTGGTGATGGCCCTCTACTGCCTGACGCTCCCGAACACGCCCCCCACCAAGAGCGCCGCCGAGAAGACCGCGTGGCTCGAAGGCATCGGCGAGATCATGAAGCAGCCGCTCATCACGCTGTTCCTGGTCTCCATCCCGATCAGCATGGTGCACCAGTTCTACTTCGTGTTCACCAGCGGCTTCGTCAGCGAGATCCAGAACAAGGCCAACAGCGAGGGCGCCAACGCCTTCGCCAAGGCCGTGAACCAGGTGCTCGGCGTCGGCGGCGGCGGCCTCATGACCATCGGCCAGATGACCGAGATGCTGGTGCTCGCGGCCATGCCGTTCCTCGCCAAGAGCATCTCGCGCAAGCGCCTGCTCCTGATCGGATGCGCGGCGTACGCGGCCCGCATGGCGCTCTTTGCCTACGCACCGACGCTGCCGTTCGTGCTCCTGGGCGTGGCGCTCCACGGCCTGTGCTTCGGCTGCTTCATCTTCGTGGCGTTCATGATCGTCGACGAGAACACCTCGCCCGACATCCGTGCCACCGCGCAGAACCTCTACAACCTGGTGATCATCGGCATCGGCATCATCGTCGGCAGCCTCTTCGCCACCAGCGTCGTGGCCAAGTACGCCACCGGCGGCGGCGACCAGCCCATGGACTACGTGAAGCTCTTCACGGTGCCCATGTGGATGGCCATCGCCTGTTACATGCTCCTGACGATCTTCTACCCCCGCGGCAAGAAGGCCTGAGTAGACGCGGGCCATCGCCCGCGCGTGTCAGTGATTGAAACAGCCCGCCCCGGCGCATGCCGGGGCGGGTTTTCGCTTGGATCCCAGGGCGACGGGTTGCGCACGCCGGAAGGTGGAGGCCGGGCGAAACTTCGCCGGATCCTGACGCAGCGCGTGCGTCTTCTTCACCGACGTGGGGAAGAATCCTGCTCATGAACGCGTCCACGCCCATCGCGCTCCCGCTCGCCCTCGGTGCCGCCCTCGGGGCGACCTTTCCTCAGATGCAGGCGCGGGCCGGGATCGTCCTCGACGAGGCGACGTCCGGGGATTTCTCCGACGATCGCCTGGCGCCGACGGCGGTCACGCTTGAGGCCGGCATGAACGTGATTGCCGGACTCTCCGGGCTGTCGCCGGTGCCGGACATGCACGATCTTGACTACGTGCGGTTCACCGTGCCGGTCGGGCACGTGCTCACGCGGTTCTTGGTGCAGGACGCCTTCGTGGGAGGCGCTTTCTCGTTCGTCGGCATGCAGGCCGGGCCGGAGGTGACGATCCCCTGGACCTGGAGCAACGTCAATTCGCCGCTTCTTGGATGGTCGCACTTCGGAAGCTCGGACATTGGCTCCGACCTGCTCCCCATGATGGCCCGCTCGCCGGGCTCCGTCGGCTTCACGCCTCCGCTGGGGGCCGGAACCTACACGCTCTGGATCATGGAACTCGACATCTCGCAGGTGAGCAGCTACCGGTTCGGCCTGGAGGTGGCCCCGATCCCCGGACCGGCCGCCGCATGGCTCGCGGCAGTGCTTGCCCGGCGCCCGCGTCGACGGTCAGTGTGACTTCCGGACAGTGCGGCATCCAGCGGGGATGGACGTTCGCCTGAAGCGCGCCTGAGCATGACGGAGATAGCCGTCCATCGCTCGCTCAGCCCGTCGCGCCCATCGCGCGCTGCTCGCGCTCCCAGTCGGGGTGGAACTTGAGCTTCGCTTCCTCGCCCGGGATGACGAGCGCCGCGACCGGCGTGCCTTCCTTGAGCGGGGTGCCGTCGAGGGCGGTGATCTCGAACTTCGGCTGGTTCGCCTCGTGGAGGCCGAGGGCCTTCTCCAGTTCCTGCTGCCGCTCCACCGGGATCTTGGCCCAGCTCTCGCGGCCGCGGCACTTGGGGAACGCGCTGCAGCCGAGCCACGGGCCGCGCTTGCCGGTGCGCAGGTTCATCATGGTGCCGCACTTGGGGCAGGGGAGGTCGGTGAGGTACGGCTTCGGCGACGGGAACTTGATGCCGCCCTTGCGGTCGACGTTCAGGATGAAGTCGGTCTCGCGGTTGATGCTCGTCAGGAAGTCGCCGAAGCGGCCGGTGCGCAGGATCATGGGCGCGCCGTCCACCGGGCACTTGATGTCCACCTTCTCGGAAAGCATCGGCTTGCCCTGGCGGTTGATGGGCGCGGCGTAGTTGCACGCGGGCTCGAACTTCGGCTTGCGCGGCTTGCCGCTCTTGGTGGGCGGCTGCTTGACCTCCACCTTCTCGGCGAAGCCGCTGCAGGAGAGGAACTTGCCGGTCTTGCCGAGGCGATATTCGCAGCGGCGGCTGCAGATGGGGCAGGCGTAGGGCGCGAGCTCCATCTCGCCCTTCACGTGCTTGCGGTCCATGAGGCCCGCGACCACGCTCTTGAACGGCACGTAGAACTCCTTGAGCATCGCCTGCCACTTGAGCTTGCCCTCGGCGATCTCGTCGAACTCCTCCTCGATGCGCCGCGTGTAGCCCACGTCCATGAAGCTGCCCTTGAACGGCTCCTCCAGGAAGCCGCACACGGCCATGCCGATGTCCGTGGCGTGGAACGCGCGGCTGACCTGCTCCACGTACTTGCGCTCCTCGATCGTGTTGATGATGGAGGCGTACGTGGACGGGCGGCCGATGCCCTGCTTCTCGAGCTCGCGCACCAGGCTCGCCTCGTTGAAGCGGGCCGGGGGGCTCGTGAACTTCTGCTGCGGATCGAGCCAGAAGGGCGCCATTTCCTGGCCTTCCTTCATGGCGGGAAGCTCCTGGTCCTCGCCCTCGCCGCGGATGCCGGTGACGGTGTAGCCGTCGAAGGTCTGCACGCGGCCGGTGGCCTTGAACACGGCGCCGGTGGCCTTGTCGCTGCGCTCGAGGAGCACGCTGGTGGAGTCGTACTGCGCGTCCGTCATCTGGCAGGCCACGAAGCGCTGCCAGATCAGGTTGTAGAGGCGCCACTGCTCCTCGTCGATCACGCCGCGCAGGCTCTCGGGCGTGCGGCGCACGTTGGTGGGGCGGATGGCCTCGTGGGCCTCCTGCGCGCTCTTGTTGCTCGAGCCGTAGAAGCGTGCCTTCTCGGGCAGGTACTTCTCGCCGTACTTCTCGGAGATGAACGATCGCACCGTGCCCAGCGCTTCGCCCGAGAGGTTGGTGCTGTCGGTACGCATGTAGGTGATCAGGCCCACCGGGCCCTCGCCCGGCACGTTGACGCCCTGGTAGAGCATCTGCGCCACCCGCATGGTGCGGTCGGTGCCGAAGCCGAGTGCGTAGCTCGCGCTCGATTGGAGCGTGCTCGTGATGAACGGGGCGCGCGGCTTGCTGCTCGTGCCGCTGCGCTCGATGCTCTTCACGCGGTAGCGCACGCCGGCGCCGATGGTGCCGCGCACGGTGCGCTGCCAGCGGGCGAAGCCCACGGGATCCACCTCGTGGCGGATGTCGGTCCGCGCCACGGGCGCCGTGATCTCGACGCTCACGCCGTCGAGGCCCACCGCCTCGGCCACGGCCTTGACGCGCGCCGCGAGGGAGTCACCGGCGTCGTACCAGCGCGGCTCCTGCGGGATGGGCGTCTTGTTCTTCTTGTCCTCTTCCTTCTTGCGGATCACCCAGTCGGGGATCTCGATCGAAGGCTTCTCCTAGCCGAAATCGGGGTGATCCTCGTACTTCGGCACCTCGCGGCCCAGGTCGAGCGGCTTGCCGCCCACCTGCACCAGCTCGCACTCGATGCCGTTGCGCTCGGCGAGCCACGCCGACTGCTCCTTGACGGTGGGGCCCTTGTGGCGGTCGTCGCGCCGCGCCATGAACGTGTTCCAGTCCTTGGCGAGCGCCGCGCCCTTGGCGGCGTCGGGCGTCATGGCCGCCTCCACCTTCCAGTACTCGTCCGGCTGGAAGGCGCGGATCTCGCGCTCGCGGTCCACGATCAGCTTCAGCGCCACGCTCTGCACGCGGCCTGCGCTGAGTCCGCCGGCCACCTTCTTCCAGAGCACCGGGCTCACTTCATAGCCCACGATGCGGTCCAGGATGCGCCGCGCCTGCTGCGCATTCACGCGATTGATGTCGATCGGGCGCGGTTCCTCGAACGCCTTCAGGATGGCGGTGCGGGTGATCTCGTCGAACTCCACGCGCTTGGCCTTCAGCGGGTCGACACCCAGGAGCTCTGCCAGGTGCCACGCAATGGCCTCGCCCTCGCGGTCCAAGTCGGTGGCGAACCAGATCTCGCCGGCGCCCTTGGCCAGCTTCTTGAGCGCGGTGACCTGCGCCTTGCGGTCCTCGCTCACCTCGTAGGTGGGCTCGAAGTCGTTGTCGAGGTCCACGCCCGGCACGGGCTGCTTGGAGCCCTTGGGTGCACGGGGCGGCAGGTCGCGGATGTGCCCCTTGGAGGCCTCCACCTTGAAGCCCGAGCCCAGGTACTTGGTGATGGTCTTGGCCTTGGCCGGGCTCTCGACGATCACCAGCTTGTAGCTCCCCTTGGGTGCGGGGGCGTCATCGCCGTCATCGGAGGCGGCGGTCTTGGCGGGCTTGGTGGGGCGCTTTGCCATCGGTGTGCTGTGTCCCTGACGTCGTGGGGCCTGGCGATCCGGCAACGGCCGGTCCGGAGGCTCCATCGGCCGTCACGGGACATCTATATGAGGAGGGGACGGGGGTCCGTCAAGGGCGGCGGACGGTTGGACCCAGCCCGGCGGGGTGGCGCGGCGGGTGGATTTGCCCTGATTCACCGGCCCCGCGTTCCCCTTTAGGGGAACGAAACCCGTGTTCAGCGCTCCCGGGCGCCGGCCGGGAAATATTTTTCGATAACTTCCCGCGCCGCCTCCTCGGTGGTGCGGAGCGGGCCGTCCACCCACACCGCATCGCGGATCGCCTTGAAGCGCCGGAGCCACGTGCGCTGCTGCCTGGCGTACTGCCGGGTGCGCACCTTGATCTCCTCCTCGGCCTCGGCAATCGAGATCTCGTGCGCGAACGCACGGAGCACCTCGCGGTAGCCCACGGCCTCGATCGCCTGGCGGTTGATCTGGCCCTTGGCCAGGAGCCGCATCACTTCCTGCTCGAGCCCGCCCTCGATCATGGCGCGCACCCGCAGGTTGATGCGCTGGTTGATCTGCTCCACCGGCCATTCGAGGCCCACCACGTGCATGCCGGCCGGCATCTCGCGCGGCGTGTCGTTCCACTGCTGCTGCAGCTCGCTGATGCGCTGGCCGGTCAGCATCCACACCTCGAGCGCGCGGATGGTGCGGCGGCGATCGTTGAAATGGATGCGCGACGCGGCGATCGGGTCGTGGTGCTCGAGGTCCCCGCGGAGGATCTCGGTGGAAAGCGCCTCGAGCTGCGCGCGGATGGCCGGGTCGCCCGGCGGCCCCTCGAACATGCCGTCCATCAGCGACTTCACGTAGAGGTTGGTGCCGCCCACCACCACCGCATGGCGCCCGCGCGCGTGAATGGCGGCAATGGCCTCGTGCGCGCCCTCGATCCAGTCGGCCACGGTGAACGTGCCGCCGTGCGGATCGGCCACGTCGATCATGTGGTGCGGCACGCCGCGGCGCTCCTCGAGCGTGGGCTTCGCGGTGCCGATGTCCATGCCGCGGTAGACCTGCATGCTGTCGGCGCTCACGCACTCGCCGCCGCCCGGAAGTCTCCGGGCAAGTTCCACGGCCAGCGCGGTCTTTCCACCGGCGGTCGGTCCGAGCACCAGCACCGTGCGCGGCGCATCGGGCGGCAATGTGGGTTCGTGCGTGGCCATTTCCGTATAGTGGGAGTATGACCGATCACGCCGCCACCGCGCCTGCCCGTACCTCGCTCCGCCGCTCCGTGGACAGCTTCGATCCGAAGGGCAAGCGCGTCTTCGTGCGTGCCGACTTCAACGTGCCCACCGACGGCGCGGGCGCCATCACCGACGACCGCCGCATCCGCGGTGCGCTGCCCACCATCGAGTCGATCATCGCCCGCGGTGGGTCCGTGGTGGTGGCCAGCCACTTCGGCCGCCCGGCAGGCACCGGCTACGAGGCCAGCGAGAGCCTGCAGCCCGTCTTCGAGCGCCTGCGCCAGCTGCTGGCCGGCAAGGCCGAGGTGTTCTTCGCCGGTCAGGTTCCCACCGATGACGCCGCCCGCGCCGCGGTGGCGGCCCTGAAGCCGGGGCAGGTGCTCCTCCTTGAGAACCTCCGCTTCGAGAAGGGCGAGAAGAAGGGCGACCCCGCCTTCGCCGCAAAGCTCGCGGCCTACGGCGACGCCTACGTGAATGACGCGTTCGGCGCCTCGCACCGCGCCGACGCCTCCATGGTGGCGCTGCCTCGGGCGATGGCCGCCGAAGGCAAGCCCGCGCTCGCCGGGCGGCTCCTCGAGAAGGAGCTCCGCTTCCTGGGCGCGGCCCTCGAATCCCCGCGCCGCCCGTTCGTGGCGATCGTGGGCGGCGCCAAGGTGAGCGACAAGCTCGCCGCCATCTCCAACCTCCTCGACAAGGTCGACATCATCGTCGTCGGCGGCGCCATGGCCTACACGTTCCTCCGTGCGCAGGGCGTCACCACCGGCAACAGCCTGGTGGAGCCCGACATGGTGGAGAAGGCACGCGTCATCATGCACGACGCGCAGGCGCGCGGGCGCACGATCCTCCTTCCCGTGGACCACGTGTGCGGGCGCAAGCTCGAGGCCGGCACCGAGACCACCGTCGTCGTCGGCGGCATCGCCGACGGCTGGATGGGCCTCGACATCGGGCCGCGCTCGCAGGAACTCTTCTCCGAGGCGTGCGCGTCGGCGGGGCAGGTGGTGTGGAACGGCCCGATGGGCGCGTTCGAGACCAAGCCCTTCGACGCGGGCACCATGGCCGTGGCACGCGCCGTGGCCGCCGCCACCGCCAAGGGCGCCGTGACCATCGCGGGCGGCGGCGACACCGCGGCCTCGCTTGACGTCTCGGGCCTCGGCGACGCGCTCACCCACGTCTCCACCGGCGGCGGCGCCAGCCTGGAGATGCTCGAAGGCAAGCGTTTCGAGTCCGTCGACGCGCTGCTTCCTGCCTGAACGCCGCCATGGCGCGGGTTTCCCCCCGCTCCCCGCGCAATCGGTGCCGGGGCTTGGCCGTCTATCATTACGGACACTCGGAGCAACACACCATGCGAACCACCCTCGCCGCCGCCATCGCCAGCCTTGCCCTCGCACTCTCGTTCTCTCCCGCCGCGCACGCGCAGGAGGAGAAGAAGTTCAAGGTCGGCGTCGAGCCGCCGGCCGGCTTCGCGGACCACCTGGAGTTCATCCAGGGCGACAAGGTCGAGACCTTCAGCAAGGACAAGGTCTACGTGGTGGAGTTCTGGGCCACGTGGTGCCCGCCGTGCAAGCGCTCCATCCCGCACCTGACCGAGCTCCAGAAGGACTACGGCGCGCGCGGCCTGCAGATCATCGGCGTCAGCGACGAGCCCGTGGACCTGGTGAAGAAGTTCGTGAAGGAGAAGGGCTCCGCCATGGACTACACCGTGGCCACCCAGAAGAAGGACGACACCTTCATCGCCGAGAAGTGGATGCAGGCCACCGGGCAGAAGGGCATTCCCTGCGCCTTCGTGATCGCCCGCACCGGCAAGCTGGTGCACATCGGCAACCCGCTCGACCCCAACTTCGACAACGTCATCAAGATGACGCTCGCCAACCGCTACGACCCCGAGCTCCTGAGCCGCGTCGAGCCGTCCATCTCCGCCGCACGCAAGTCTGCCAAGCTCCGCAACTACAAGGAAGCCAGCGGCCTCTACGAGAAGGCCATCACCGAAGGGCCGTCCACGCTGATCCAGTACGGCTTCGAGAACTGGCGCATGCTCAACGAGCAGGCCAACGACACCGCCGGCGCCAAGGCCTACATCAAGTCCCTCATCGACCGCGTCTCCACCGACAAGTACGCGCTCATGGAGTGCGCCAACTACCTCGCCACCGATACCGGCGGCCAGAAGCGCGACCTCGACGCCGCGCAGTACGCGGTGGACAAGCTGAAGTCCGTCTCCGGCGCCAAGGACGACCCCGAGGCCCTCTCCGCGATGGCCGCAGTCTCCGCCGCCCGTGGTGATTTCGCCGCCGCCGCCGAGATCCAGTACGACGCGTGGATGACCGCCGCGCCCGCCTCGAAGCCTGCCTTCAAGCGCGCCCTGGACGTTTACGAGGGCCAGGCCAAGGTGGCCAAGCCCGCCGGCAAGTGAGTGCCTCCCCCGTGGGCGCTCCCCTGAACCCGTACCTCTCCGATCGACGGCTCCTGGTGGAGCCGTCGATCCTTTCCGCGGACTTCACGCGCCTGGGCGAGGAGTGCCGCGCGGCCATGGCGGCCGGCGGCGATGCGCTGCACGTCGACGTGATGGACGGCCACTTCGTGCCGAACATCTCGCTTGGGCCGGTGATCTGCGAAGCCGCGCACCGCGCCGCCCCCGATGCGTTCCTCGACGTGCACCTCATGTGCACCGACCCGGGCCGCTGGGTCGATCCGTACGCGGATGCGGGGGCAGGGCACATCCAGTTCCACGTGGAAGTGATGCCGCGTCCCGCAGCGCTGGTGGAACGCATCCGCGCGCGTGGCATGACCGCGGGCATCGTCCTCAACCCGGACACGTCCGCCTCGGTCTGTGCGGACGCCATCCCGCTCGTCGACACGGTGATGCTCATGAGCGTGCATCCCGGGAAGTCGGGGCAGCAGTTCATTGCGTCGGTCCTCTCGAAGGCACCGGAGCTTCTCTCCATGATGCGCCCCGGCCAGCGGCTCATGATCGACGGCGGCGTCTCCCCGGCCACGGCCCCGGCCTGCCGCGAGGCCGGCATTTCCGTGCTCATCGCCGCCTCGGCCATCTACGGCACGCGCGACTACGCCGCCGCCATCACGGCCATCCGCGGCTGACCCAATGGCCGACACGCAGCTCTGGCTCTTCCGCCCCGCAGACACCTCCTGGGACGCGGCGCAGCGCCTGCGCGGCAAGGTGGACCTGCCGGCCACCGAGGAATCGCTCGCGGAACTGCGCCAGCGCGTGGCGCGCCTGGCCGAGGGGCCGACGATCCTCCTCCATCCGCCGGACGAGGCAGCCATCGAGAGCGGGCGCGTCATCGCCAGCCGTTTCGCGTGCTCGCTTTCCGCCGTGTCCGACCTGGCCGACCCGGACCTCGGGCTTCTGGAAGGGCTCAGCCTCGCGGAATTCGAACGACGTTTCGAGAGCCGCCACGCCGAGTGGCTGGCATCGCCGCTCACCGTGATCCCACCCGAAGGCGAAGCCATGGCCGATGCCCGGGCGCGGATCCTCGATGCACTCGCGGAAATCCTCGTGCAGCGTGCCGGCCAGCGCGTCGGCATCGTGCTGCACTCCATTGCGCTTGCCATCGTGCGCGACGCCCTCGCGCGCGGCGACGGCTCCCGTCTCTGGGAGCGCGTCGAGGGACGGAGCTGGTGCACGCAGTACGTGCTTCCCGCGGATGCCGGCGTGCTTCTCGGGGACTGACGCGGCGGCTACACTCCCCCTGCACGGCCCGCGCCGCGCCAAGGAGCAACGGATTGCCTGAACCCACCTGGACAGCTACGCAGGTCGTCGCCAAGAAGGCCGTTCCGGACGGCCTCTGGACGCAGTGCCCCGAGTGCGAGGAGACGATCTTCCGCAAGAGCCTCGAGGCCAACCTGATGGTCTGCCCCAAGTGCGACCACCACATGCGCGTCTCCGCACGCCAGCGCATCGACCAGCTCCTCGACCCGGGCACCTTCGAGGCCCTCGACGCCGACATGGCGCCGATGGACCCGCTCGGCTTCGTCGACCAGAAGCCCTACATCGACCGCCTGAAGGACACGCAGCGCAAGAGCGGCGAGATCGACGGCGTCCAGACCGGCACCGGCTTCATCAAGGGCCGCAAGCTGGTGGTGGGCGTGATGGACTTCACGTTCATGGCCGGTTCCATGGGAAGCGTCGTCGGCGAACGCCTGACGCGCGCCATCGAGCATGCCACCGACCACAGCCTGCCGCTCGTCATCGTGAGCTGCTCCGGCGGTGCGCGCATGCAGGAGTCGGGCTTCTCGCTGATGCAGATGGCCAAGACCAGCGCCGCGCTCGCGCGCTTCGACGACGTGGGCGGCCTGTACATCTCGGTGCTTGCCGACCCGACCACGGGCGGCGTCACCGCGAGCTACGCCATGCTCGGCGACGTGATCTTCGCCGAGCCCAAGGCGCTCATCGGCTTCGCGGGCCCGCGCGTCATCCAGCAGACCATCCGCCAGGCGCTCCCCCCGGGCTTCCAGACCGCGGAGTTCCTGGAGAAGGCCGGCTTCGTGGACCGCATCGTCCACCGCGCCGCCATGCGCACCGAGATCAGCCGCATCATCGATTACTCGGGGAAGTGACGGTTGCCTGAGACCGCTGCACCCATGAACGCTCGTCGGGCCGCCGTGCGCGAGCTGGCCTGGGCGTCGGTGTTGGCGGCCGTGGCCGGCGTGCTCTTCGGCTGTGCGTATCCGCCGATTGGATGGAGCATCCTGGTGGTGGCCGCGGCGATTCCAACTGCATGGATCGTGGTGCGCGGCTCCGCAAGTGGCCTGCCCGGCGCGCCGCGCGCGGCCCTTCCGTGGAGCGTCGCCTTCGCCATCGCGCCGGTGCTCTGGATCAAGTGGTTCGTCCTCCACTACTGGTTGCTGCAGGTCACGGGTGCCGGCACCTACGCACTGGCCCTCTACTGCACGTTCCATGAACTGCTCGGGCTGTGGCTCCTGGTGCAGTGCGCGCGCGGGCTGCCGGCGTGGATTCCGTGGGCGCTGCTTGTGCCGCTTGCCCTCGGTGCCGAGGAGGCGTTTCGCACCTATGTGCTCTTCGACGGCTATCCGTGGTTCCGCTGGGGCCAGCCGCTGGTTGAGCATGTGGTGCTGGTGCAGGGCGCGGACCTCTGCGGCGAGATCTTCGCATCGCTCCTGGTGCTCGCGCTGGCGGGGGCGTGCGTCGATGCATTGCTTGCACGGCGACATGCCTCGCGCATCACTGTCGCGGGCGAAGTGGGCGTGCCGCGCTGGGCAAACACCGCCCGTGCGGGTGTCGTCTTCGCGCTCCTCTTCCTGCTGGCCTCGTTTGCCTATGGCTCCTGGCGCCTCTCGCAGGCGCCGGTCGGGCGGGGGCCGGGCATCCTCCTGGTGCAGACCAACCTGGCCACCAGCAACAAGGTGGGCTGGGCGCCCCGCGAACAAGTGAAGGACATTCCGGAATTCGCGGAGCTCACCATGCGCGGTGCCATCGACTGCGCGGAGCGCAAGCTGCCGGTGGCGCTCGCGGTGTGGCCGGAGACCATGCTGGCGGGCTACGGACTGGAGCCCGAGACCATCGCGCTGCAGGAAGCGAACGCCTGGTTCCCGGGCAACCGCTTCCAGCGGATCGCATCGCTCCTCTCCGAGCGGCTGCAGGTTCCGCTGTTGGTGGGAAGCCCGGCGTTCATCGGCCTGCGCGCCGACGGCGAGCGCTTCGCCTGGGACAAGCAGTTCAACAGCGCCTACCTGGTGAACCCCGGTCCGCCGCCGTATCCGCGCTACGACAAGATCTTCCTCGCACCCTTCGGCGAGACCATGCCGTACATCTCGAGCTGGGACTGGCTGGAGCAGCAGCTTCTGGCCGTGGGCGCGGCGGGCATGTCCTTCGACCTCGACCGCGGCGGTGAGCCGGTGCGGTTCGAGATCCCGTGGGAGGGCCGCACGGTGCGCATCGCGCCCGCCATCTGCTTCGAGGACGCCATGTGCTGGGTGCCGCGCGACCTGGTCTATCCCGCCCGTGGGGGCAGGGCGCGCGCGGCGGATCTCCTGGTGAACATCACCAACGACGGCTGGTACGGCTGGTTCGACGGCGGCCGCGCGCAGCACCTGCAGATTTCCCGGTTCCGCTGCATCGAGACGCGCACGCCCATGGTGCGCGCGGCCAACACCGGCCTCTGCGCGGGGATCGACTCCTCCGGCTGCATCGTGGCCGCGCCGCCCGCGCCGCAGACCGCGGCATGGCTCTGGGCGGCGCCACCGTTGGATGGGCGAACGGCCCCCTTCGCGGCATTCGGGGAAGTAGCATCGATCGCACTCATGCTCACCGCTTCCGCCATCGTGCTCTTCCGGTTCGTGCGCACGCGATCCACCGCGGCTGCCACGGTGTCGATGCTCGCGCTTGCTGCGATGCCCGTGATCCTGGGCGCATGCGATTCCGCCCCCACCACCAGCGAACAGCCGTGGTCGAGCCGCTCGCAGAGCGTGCAGTCCACCGGCGACGCCAAGCTCTCCGATTCCGGTCGCCCCACGGTGGCACCGCTTCCGGTGGAGTCGAGCGGCAGCGCGCACACGGCGGCGGTCACGCTGCTGCGCGGCGCGGCGGTGTCGCAGGTGCCCATCTATCGCGCCAACGCGTGCGAGGCGCTCGTGTCCTCGCCCGAGGACCTGAAGGCCGTGGTGGTGCCGCTCCTCTCGGATCCGAACCGCGGCGTTCGCTTCGTGGCGTGCGTCTCGATCGGCCGCGCGAAGCTCACCGACCTGGCCGATGCCGTGCAGCCGCTCCTGGTGGACGAGAGCGGTTCGGTGCGCGCCGCCGCCATCTACACGCTGACGCGTCTGGGGCGTCGCGTCGACCCGAGCCCCTTGGCCGCGATGGTTCGTTCCGACGATCCGGAGATCCGCTCGAACGCGTACCTGATCCTCGGCGACATGGGCAATCGCTCCGCCGTCCCGATGATCCGCGACTCGCTCGGCAAGGGCATGAAGCAGGTCAATCCCGCGCGCGTGCGCATCGTCGAGCTGCAGGCTGCCGAGGCGCTCGTCCGCCTGGGTGCCGCCGACGGCATCGAGCCGATCCGTGCTGCCTTGTATTCACCCGGCGAGCAGTCGGAATTCACGGCCTTGGCCGCCCAGCAGGTGGCCCGCCTCAAGGACGAAGGATCCCGCCCGAGCCTCATGCGGCTCATCGACGGAACCGGGATTTCTGCCCGTCCGACCGAGGTCCGGATCGGCTGCGCCACGGCCCTTGCACAGGTCAGTTCGCAGGACAGCCAGACGGTGGTGAAGTTTGCACGGACCCTCCTGGGCGACCGGGAGCCGGCGGTCCGCGCCGAAGCGGCACTGGCGATTGGTTATGCGGGCGGGGTGGCGGTGGTTCCGGAACTGGAGCCCGGCCTCTTCGACAAGGACCCGGCCGTGCAACTTGCCGCAGCAAAGGCGATCCTCGTTGCAACCCGACCCCGTTGACAGTTCGTATACATCTTTGGTATTACTGATAACAGTCGGATCTGTTGTTCCGGGGTTCGACCTGTCCATTTCTGAACACGCGCATCGATCCCGCATGAACAATCCCCGCGCCCGGCATGTCGTCGGTTCGCGGGATACCTGAGGCACCATCCGTGCACATCCTGACCAAGATCCTCGTCGTCCTCGTCGCCCTCCTCGCTTGCGCCATCGCGCCGCTCGCGGCCGTGTCGTCGACGAACCAGTTCGTCTTCAAGCAGAAGGCCGAAGATGCCACTGCCACCCTCAAGGCCAAGGAAGCCGAGATGGGCGTGGCCAACGACGCGTACAACGCGAGCGTTGCCGCGCTGCAGGCGAAGGTTGCCGGCATGGAGTCGCAGTTGCGCGCTGCCACCATGGAGCGTGACAAGGAAACCCAGATGCGCGCCGACAAGGAGCGTGATCTCGAGCGCGTGCGCATCGAGATCGCGGACCTCAAGGGCCAGGTCGGCGCCTTCAGCGCCAACGACACCCTCCAGACCAAGCTGATCGACGCCATGCGCCAGGACATCGAAGGCGCCCGCACGCAGTACCTCGCCGCCGAGAAGGCGCGCGTCGAGCTGCAGGACTCGCTCGCCCGCATGCAGGGTGACCTCGACAGCGAGACCGCTGCCAAGCGCCAGCTCCAGGAACAGCTCCAGAAGGTCTCCGAGGACAAGGAGCGCGCCATGGCCGACGTGCAGCGCTACGCGGCCCTCCACGGCTCCGCCGCCCCGCGCGCCGGTGCCACCGCCGATGCAGGCCTCCCGGTCGTCGCCGATCGCTCGCTGAGCGCCACGCTCGTCGACGTGAAGCGCGAGCCCGATGCCACCCTCGCCGAGATCAACGCGGGCAGCCGCGATGGCGTGAAGGAAGGCTGGGTCATGACCATCGCCGACGGTTCCAACTTCATCGGCAACCTCCGCATCGTCCAGGTGGACGTGAACCGCGCCGTCGGCGTGGTGGAGCTCGAGGACGCCTCCGGTCGCGGCGAAGTGAAGTCCGGCCAGCGCGCCATCGCCCGCAAGGGTGAGTAACCCACGGAACCCGGAGCCCCACCATGGCAACCGCCGCAACCACCTCCGACGTCAAGCGCGCCAAGCCGCAGCTCAACGTCTATACCGGCCTTCTCACCGTCGCCCTCCTCATGGTCATCCTGGCAGCCGCCGTGGTTGCCAAGATGAACACCGACGTAACGGGCCAGGGCCCGTTCGACACCGCCAGCAGCCGCTGACCGAAGCCTGTACCGACGGGCGGCTCGCCGCCTGATTCGAATCCAGCATCCACTGCGCCGTCGCGGCTCCCCGCGGCGGCGTTTCTCTTTGCGCCCGTTGGATGCGGACTCCTCCCGCCCGTGCTTTCGCTATCCTCCGCGCGATGGGTCGCCCGGCGACCCCCGGTGCGGCGGAGTCCGCGCTGGATGCACGGCTTCAGGAAGGAGCAACCACGTGGCTCTCGAGATCGACTGGCTCTCACGCCTCTTCAGCGTCGACATGGGGATCGACCTTGGCACCTGCAACACCCTGGTGTGCGTCCGGGGCGAAGGCATCGTCCTGAACGAACCCTCCGTGGTGGCCGTCCGCAAGGGCACCAACATCGTCCTCAACGACGGCGAGGCCGTCGGCTTCGCCGCGAAGGACATGCTCGGCAAGACGCCCGGCTCCATCAGCGCGGTTCGCCCGCTGAAGGACGGCGTCATCAGCGACTTCGCCGTCACCGAGGCCATGCTCGGCTACTTCATCAAGAAGGTGAACGGCAAGAGCACGCGAATCTTCGGGCCTCGCGTGGTCATCGCCATCCCGTCCGGCATCACCAGCGTCGAGAAGCAGGCCGTGTACGAGAGCGCCGAGCGCGCCGGTGCGCGCCGCGTCTACCTGGTGCACGAGCCCATGGCCGCTGCCATCGGCGCCGGCCTCCCGGTGGCCGAGCCCACGGCGAGCATGATCGTCGACATCGGCGATCTCGCTGGTGCCGCCGCCGATGTCGCCATCATCTCCCTCGCGGCCATCGCCGAGTGCGAGAGCCTGCGCGTGGCCGGTGACGACTTCGACGACTCCATCATCAACCACATGAAGCGCGTGCACGGCCTGCTGATCGGTGAGCAGACCGCCGAGCGCATCAAGATCGAGATCGGCTCCGCCGCCCCCACGGGCCCGGAGATGAAGATGGACGTGCGCGGCCGCGACATGAAGACCGGCCTTCCCCGCAAGGTGGAGGTCACGAGCCAGGAGATCCGCGAGGCCCTCAGCGAGCCCGTCGGCCTCATTGCCGAAGCCGTGGTGCGCGTCCTCGAGAAGGCCAAGCCCGAGCTGGCCGCCGACCTCGTGGACAACGGCATCACCATCGCCGGCGGTGGCGCGCTCCTGCGCGGCATCGACAAGGTCTTCCACCAGGCCACCGGCCTGGACGTGAAGATCGCCGACGAGCCGCTCTCGTGCGTGGCCCGCGGCACCAGCAACTACCTCGAGAACCTGGACCTCTTCAAGGACACGCTCGAGTCGGACGCCGACTCGGTCTGACCCACGGACGGCGCGTGGCCGCTTGGCCGCCCGCCGCGTCGCCCGTCGCCGGAGCTGAGGCCCCATGGCGTTCGTCTCGAGCAGCAGAATCCTCGCGATCGTCCTCGGCGTGGCCGCGGTCCTGGCGGCGTTGCCGCAGGGATCGCAGGCGTCGTGGTCGGGCGGGTTGGCCACCGTGCTCTGGGCGCCGATGCGTCCGGGCACCGCACTGCTCGGTTGGGCGCGCGACTGGATCCGCACACCGGCCGATCCGTACCAAGGCCTCCCCGAAGACCTTCGTACCGCCCGCGAGGACCGCGATCGCCTGCAGGGCGAGCTGGACGCCGCGCAGCTGCGCGTCGGCCAGCTGGAGCGCGAGCTCGGCGAACTAACCGGCTACCGACCCGCCGACCGCGCCGGCTGGCGCCCGCGCCTGGCCACGGTGGTGGAGCGCTCCACGGGTCGCCCCGGCGGGCTGCTGGGAATCGACGTGGGCGCATCGCAGGGCGTGCAGGCCGGCGACCCGGTGGTGGTGGCGGGCAACCAGCTGGTGGGCCAGGTGGCCTCCGGCGGGGCTGCCGGACGGTCCTGGGTGATTCCCCTCGACGATCGCCGCTGCGGCCGGATCGACGCCCAGGTGCGCCCCTCGGGCCCGCCAGCGCCCGCGAAGGGCGGGAAGGCGGTGCCCTCCGACCGCGTGCCGGTCCTGGTGCAGCTGGTGCCATCCGGCAACCGGATGCTGGTGGGCGAGCTGGAGACCCCCGCAGAGGTGGTTCCCGGTGATCCGGTGCTCCTGGCCGACGCGACCTGGCGCCCGGCGGCGCAGGGGATGCGGATCGGAGTCGTGGAATCGGTCGGACCGTTGGACGCCAACCCGCTGCGGCGGCGCGTCTCCGTTCGTATGGAGTCGGACCCGCTGCGGCTCTCGCGGCTCGTGGTGAAGGTGCAGGATGCGCCCGGCGCCGGGGGTGCCCGGTGAGGTGGTGGATCTTCGTGCCAGTGGCCGCGCTGGTGCTCATGCTGGACGCCGCACTCATGCCGGCGTTCGCGGTGGGTGGCCATGTACCGCACCTCTGGCCGCTCCTTCTGGCATTCGTGTCGCTTTACGCCTCGCGCACCGCGGCGCTCTGGGGCGCGGTGGTCGTCGGTTTCTGGCTCGACGCCATGCACCCGGCGCTCGGCATCGGCGGCGATGCGCCGCGGGCGGTGCCGGTCTTCGGCCCGCACGTCCTGGCCTGCGTGGCGGGCGCGTGGGCGGTGCTCGAATCGCGCACGTGGCTCTACCGCCGCAACACCCTGACGGTGGCGTTCTCCACCTTCGTCTGCGCGGTGTTTGCTTCGCTTGCATTCATCGCCATCGCCGGCATTCGCGCGGCGTACGCCGATCCGACCCCGCTCTGGGGCGGCGGCAGCGGTGCGGCGGCCATGGGTTCCGACATCATCGATGCGCTCCTCTCCGCAGTGGTGGCGGTGGTGCCCGCGTGGGCACTGCAGCGCACACTCACGGCGTGGGCGTTCGCCACCGCCGGCCCGCGCTTCTCCGGCGCGGCGCGCGTGCTCCGGGCGGGCGACTGACCCCGCGCTAGGCTTCCACCATGGACCAGGTCCCCGCGATCCTCCTCTTCGACGACGGCCAAGGCAGCCTCGGCCCGCTCTCCGACCTGCGCGTCTCCTTCGAGCAGCGCTCGGGCGGCCTGACCGCCATCGAGCGCGCCGCGGGCTTCGGCACCCCGGTACGGATGGCGGCGGCGGCGGGCTCCATGGCGCTCCTTGCCGAGCGTCACGGCGCCGAGTCCGTGGCCGCGTGCACCGCGGCACTCTGCATCAACGGCCGTGTCCACGCGGGCACGCGCGCCATGCGCGAGGCGTTCGACGGACTGGCATCCGGCGCGGTACTCGTCGCGGCGGACGGCACCGTGATCGCTGCGCGGCTTGCGGGTGCGGCGCTGACGGCGTTCATGTCCTCGATTCACGCCGGGAAGCCCGCGCTGCCCGCGGGCGTGCAGCAGCTCCCGTGCGCGCTCTCCGTGTGGAGCCGCCCGTGGCATCTCCTGAACGCCGACGTGCTCGGTGCCGCGATGGCTGCCGACATGGAGCAGGTGTCCGGCGCGTGGCCCGCGGCCGAGCGCGGCGCGCTGCCGGCGCACGCAGCGCGTGCGGGCACTGGTGCGCTCCACCTGCATGCCAGCGCCACCATCGGCATCGGCGTCGTCTTCGACACCTCCACCGGGCCCATCCTGGTGGACCGCGGCGCCGAGGTTCGCCACGGCAGCGTGATCACCGGCCCCGCGTGGATCGGTCCGAAGTCCATCGTGATGGATCGGAGCGTCATCAAGGCGCGCACCGTGCTCGGGCCGCAGTGCCGCGGAGCGGGGGAGATCGGTTCCGCCATCTTCCAGGCGTGCAGCAACAAGGCGCACGACGGGCACCTTGGCGACGCGCTTCTTGGCGAATGGGTGAACCTGGGCGCCGGCACCGTCAATTCGAACCTGCTGAACACCTACGGCGAGGTGACCATGCGCCTCTCCCCGAATTCGCCGCTCGAGCGCAGCGGCCGGCAGTTCATGGGCTGCATTGTGGGTGACCACACCAAGCTTGCCATCGGCACGCGCGTGATGACTGGCACGTCCATCGGCACCGGCACCATGTGGGCCGCCGGCAAGGCGGTCTCCGGCGCGGTGGGCTCGTTCGCCTGGGTCACCGACGACGGCGAGCGCCGCTTCCGGCTCGACAAGTTCATGGACATCGCGCGCACCGTGATGGCGCGGCGCGGGCGCGAGCCCGGCGTTGCCGAGTGCGCGCGGCTCTCGGCCCTGCACGGGGCGGGCGCGGGCTGACGGATGGCGACGCTCTACCTCGTCGACGGGCACGCGCAGTTCTTCCG